>CAYJAX010000009.1:0-12433 GCA_964368545.1 Candidatus Woesearchaeota archaeon
AGGGCCATAGCCCACAATTTATCTCTTATTAATCAAGAGACTTTCAACTAAGCCCGATAACATTATTTTCCTATGACCTTAACTTTATCACATAAAATTACAGGCAGGTAAAAGCCGCTGCCTGCATGCATTAACTTGTTGCCAACAGCAAGTACACTGTTCAGCAGGTTATAAAAATTACCGGCAATCATTGTATCTTTGACAGGACGCTGCATTTCGCCTTTATTGTATATATGCCCTTCAAGCACACTCAGACTGAAGTTTCCAGTAGTTGCGTCCATAGCATGAGCCCCCATCAACTGCT
This sequence comes from Candidatus Woesearchaeota archaeon, assembly GCA_964368545.1. Classification (GTDB taxonomy): domain Archaea; phylum Nanobdellota; class Nanobdellia; order SCGC-AAA011-G17; family GW2011-AR18; genus GW2011-AR18. The sequence goes on from CAYJAX010000009.1 coordinate 305, forward strand.
TTACATATATACACTTATCCACAGAGTTTAGAATACTATTTTTGCTTTTATTTCCTTTCTTAATCAATAGATTACTAAAGCTTATTTCAGGCAAGCTATTGTAGCTTCTCACAGCACTTGATGTGCTTTTTTTTCCATCAACATTCGCATGATAGCTGTCGTAAAGATAATTTTTTAAGACACCATTTTCAGCAATCACTGTTTTCATGCTTGGCACTCCCTCGTCGTCAAATGGTCTTGAGCAAAGCAGATTTCCAGAAGTTGAGTCATCAACTATTGTTATTCTCTTATCAAAAATTCTCTCACCTAACTTACCAGCAAGCACAGACTTGCCTGCCTGCACATTTTCCGAGCTTATTGCAAAACCTAGGGAATTATCGATAAGCTCTGCCAAAGCCTCAGGATGCAATACCAAGCAAATATTCTTTGTGTCTGGAATGTCTTTATTTCTGGTGTTGAGAAACCTTTCTGCATGTTCTTCAGCTTTTTTAGGATTAAGAGGCAACCTACTCTGGTCAGAAAACCCCAGAGTATTTCCTTTCTCTTTTATAAGCTCAGCCCAGAACATATTGCTGCAACTGTTTTTTTCAGCATCTACTCCTTCAGAATTAACAATCAAGGTTTTGCTTGTGTTTTTAACAAACGATCCGCTGGTTATGACTATTTCTTCATCTTTATTTTTTATATTCTCAATATAGTGTTTTATGTACTTGTTTATGTTATCTAAACCAAAATCTAGCATCTTTTTGTCAGCGCCCAAACTATTCCTTCTCTTACCATTTACAGTGTTAAAGCTCTTAAATTTATTATCTTGGTTATTCAGTTTTGCTATCTTTATAGCTTCATCAACACACTTCTTGTAATGTTTTATGTCTAAAGTGTTGCTGAAGCCTAACTTTTTTCCAACAGCAACTCTTACTCCTAAACCTTCTACTTTACCCTCGCTAGCAAAATCTATTTTCCCCCTGTTTAAGATTACACTAATGTTATCAGAACTATCATAGAATAATTCATACTCTTTTATTCCCTTACTTTTTATGTAATTTGTTATATTCTTGATCATTCTTGTCCGCCAACTCTTGCACTGTCTATTTTTATGTGAGGTGCTCCATCGCCTACTGGAACATGCTGTCCATCTTTGCCGCAGGTTCCGGAAGAAAAAGACAAGTCTTTGCCGACCAGGCTTATATTCTTCAACGTGTCGAGTATGCTGCCCATCAAAGAGACGCCTTTAACAAGTTCTTTCAGTTCTCCATCAACTATTTTGTAGCCGTATTGCGCATTAAATAAAAATTCTCCTGTTCCTGGGCTTACCTGTCCTCCAAGAGTTCCCTTCAAATAATAACCATTTTTGATTGTTTGCAGCATTTCTTCAAAACTAGAGTCTCCGACGTCAAAAAAAGTATTAGTCATTCTAGGTATTGCCCTATTGCCGAGACTCTGCGACCTGCCATTGCCTGTGACATTCATCTTCATCAAGCCTGCAGTTTCTCTCGTGTGCAAATATCCTTCTAAAAATCCCTGCCTGACTAAGTATGTCTTGCAGCTCTCCAGTCCCTCATCATCAAAAGGTATCCACCCGTTAAGAGGTTCTCTAGTTCCGTCGTCAATTATATTCACGCATGTACTTCCCAGCATCTTTCCGATGTTTCCAGCCATGACTGAAGCTCCTTGCAGGACAGCGTCAGCTTCACATCCGTGACCTACTGCTTCATGGCTGAATACTCCTCCAAGCCTGCCGTCTATAATAACAGGATAGTTTCCTCCGACAGCATTTTTAGATTCCAACATTTTCTCAGCCATGCTCATAGCATTATTTACAGTTTCTTCTGCTTCTTTAAAGAGCTCAAACCCTTTGTGCAATCTTTTCACATCATGAAACTGCTCTATTCTATTTCCATCTTTTGCGTGGGCAAGAGCCATGTAACCAACACTTACATCGTCCCATACAACATCTCTACCTTCTGAACTTAGTATGTGTAACCTCTTCAGGCTGTCCTGATAAAAAAAACTTATAGAATTCACATTTTTGAAATCCTTCCTCAAATCCAGCTTAGCAATTCTTTTCTTTTTTTCTTCCAGATCAACATCCATGGGATTTATTTTGTACTTTGTTTTTACTCTGAATTTTTTTTTCTGCAGTCTTTCAATTTTTGTTTCTTTTTTCATAGACTTAGCCAGCTTTAGTGCATTATCTATTAGTTTCTTAAAATCTTCAGTACTAGAATAAGCCAGGCCTTCACTGCCATTGAATATAACCTTAGCAGAGTATAGCATGCTGTCTCCTAAAGAAATCTCTTTTATATTCTCATTCTGAAGCTCAATGCATGTCCTGCTTCCGCTGTAAGACTTTAATTCCACATAAGAACAGCCTCTTTTCTCGCCATAGTTGATGAATTCTTCCACAATTTACAGAGAAATTACAAAGTTTATAAAGATTTTTACAAGAATATTCAGGCAAATAATATGAATTCCTAAATTTATAGTGTATATCAAATGAGAGAAAAACCATTGAGGCTTGAAGAAGCTTTAAGAATCAGGGAGGGAGACACTCTTAGATTCAGGAATTCCTGGGATACTAGAACTTTAGCCAGACTTCTTGATTACAAAGTAATTCTTGGAAGCGAGTATAAGATCACTAGAAAAGAGAGAGTATATTTGGGAGGAAGGCAGATAATTTTATTCAGTGTAGACAACAAAGGAAGCTATCCTTATTACTTGTTTTCCAGCAAAAATGAGAAAGCAAATAATAAGGCTTATAAATTACACAAGAACTAAAGCATTATGCAGACAAGTTACAGGACTCATACATGCGGAGAACTCACAAAAAATAATTCTGGCGAGGAAGCAAGGCTCTGCGGATGGGTGAGCGGAAGACGGGATCATGGGGGAGTTATATTTATAGACTTAAGGGACAGGTATGGAATAACGCAGGTAGTTTTTAATCCAGATTCAAAAGATTTCAAAGAAGCAGACAAGCTAAGAAGGGAGGATGTTATTTCTATTAATGGAAAATTAAGATTGAGGCCTAAAGGAATGGAAAACAAGAACATAAAAACTGGAGAAATAGAAATACTATGTTCAGAACTTTTGGTGATTAACAAATCTGAAATTCCGCCGTTTGAGATAGATGATAGGATTGAAGCTAGCGAAGATTTAAGATTGAAATATAGATACTTGGACTTGAGAAGACCGATTATGCAGCAGAGATTACTACTAAGGCATAAGGCAGCACAGTCAACAAGAGAATACTTAAGTTCGCAGAACTTCTTGGAAATAGAAACACCTATGTTTGTCAAGACAACACCTGGGGGAGCAAGAGTCTTTAAAGTACCTTCAAGAGTCCATCCTGGAAAATTCTACTCACTGCCAGAATCACCTCAAATGTATAAACAACTGCTGATGGTTTCTGGCTGCGACAGATACTTCCAGATGGCAAGATGTTTAAGGGATGAGGACTTAAGAGTTGACAGGCAGCCTGAATTTACACAAATAGATATAGAAATGAGTTTCATAGAAAAAGAAGATATATTTAAGATAGTTGAAGGATTGTTGAAGAATATATTTAAGAAAACTCTAAACGTCGATATTAAGATTCCTATAAAAACCTTAACCTATAACGAAGCAATGTCTAAGTATGGAAGCGACAAGCCAGATCTGAGATTCGGTTTGGAGTTAAAAGACGTTACAAATATAATGAAGCATTCAGACTTTAGCATATTCAAGTCTGTTGCAGATAAAGGAGGAGTTGTTTACTGCCTGAATGCAAAAAGTTGCGGAAAGTTCTCGAGGACTGAGATAGAAGAAATTATAGAAACAGCTAAAACATATCACCTTCCAGGTCTAGCTTGGATAAAAGTGGAAGCAGGATGCAAACTCGAAAGCTCAATAGTAAAATATCTGCCAGAGAAAGTACAAAAGGAATTAGTAAAAGAAGTAGATGCAAAGGAAAATGACTTGTTGTTGTTTGCTGCAGAACATCTTGAGAAGGCACTGAATGCTTTGGGACAGGTAAGGCTGCATGTAGGCAATAAACTCGGATTGATAAAAAAAGATGATTTCAAGTTCTGCTGGATTACTGACTTTCCGTTATTTGAGTGGAATGAAGATACAAACTCTTGGCAAGCAAAGCACCACATATTTACTTCTCCCTTAGACGAGGATCTGGAATATTTAGAAAAAGATCCTGGCAGAGTTAGAGCGAAGGCTTATGATATAGTTTTAAACGGCGTTGAAATAGGCGGCGGCTCTATAAGGATAAACAAGAGGGATATACAGAATAAAGTCTTGCAGGCTATAGGTTTAACATACGAAGATGCTGAAAAGAAGTTTGACTTTCTGCTAAGTGCATTTAAGTACGGCGCACCTTTGCACGGGGGTATAGCAATGGGGTTTGACAGAATCTGCGCTTTGCTGTCTGGAATTAATGACATCAGGGAAGTTATTGCATTTCCTAAGAACAAGGCTGCAGAAAACCCGATGGACGGCTCACCGCAAGAATGGAATAATGAATTTCTAAAAGAATTGCACTTGAAACTAGACGTAGTAAATAAGAAGTAATAAAAAATTATAAAAAATGCTTTCTAAATTGATTCTTCTTTTCCTCTGTGCCATCCAATATGTCCAGATAATTTTGAATCAATATCAGACACTTTTGAATGAAGTGCAATAACATATCCCAAATTAGCGATTAACAAACCGATTACAATCTCCTCAAAGCCCGGACTTCCGCCAAAAATCTTTCTTAAAATTTCAAATATTAAGTAGATTATAAAAATCATAAGAATCCAAACTATTACATTTTTCATTTTCTTCATTAGTCACCAATAATTATTTTCACAAACCATATAATAAGTACAATCAATAAAACAACCATAACATATTCCAATAATTTAATTCTATCTTTAAGAATATTTTTTATCTGCATAATGAAATTATTATATCCTGTTCTTTAAAAGTCTTTCGTGAAAATTATAGAAAATTTTTTATGTAGAAAATAACGATTCTATTCTACAAATATTTATTAATTCAATTTAAATAAGACGATTAAATGAAAATAGGAATAATTGGCGGTTCAGGACTAGATAATCCGGAAATTCTAAAAGAACCAAAAGAAAAAGAAGTAGAAACTCCATACGGAAAACCTACTTCAACTTTGATAATAGGAAAAATAGATGATGTAGGGGTTGTGTTAATAGCAAGGCATGGAAAAAAACATCAATTTCCTCCTTCTCAAGTTAATTATAGAGCAAACATACATGCACTAAAAGAAGAAAATGTAACTCACATACTATCTACTACAGCCTGTGGATCATTAAGAGAAGAAATAGAAAGAGGAGATTTTGTAATTCTAGACCAGTTCATAGACTTCACAAAACACAGAAAGACAAGTTTTTATGAAAGCTTTGAAAATGGAATAAACCATGCTCAGATGTCAACTCCTTTCAATGAAGAATTAAGAAATATACTAATTGAGACTTCTAAAGAATTAGGATATAAAACTCATGAGAAAGGAACTGTAATCACAATAGAAGGGCCAAGATTTTCAACGAAAGCAGAATCAAGAATGTTCAGAATGTGGGGGGCAGATGTTATTAATATGTCAATAGCTACTGAGTGTGCATTGACTAATGAAGCAGGAATACCATATGCTGCTGTAGCTATGAGCACAGATTATGATTGCTTATTCGATGATATTCCATCTGTTACCTGGGAAGAAGTGCTGAAAGTATTTGAGAAGAATGTAGATAAAGTAAAAAAATTACTAATAAACTCAATTTCAAAAATGAAGCCAAAATAGCATAACATAAGATTTTTTATTCGGATATTATATTGCCTTGTCAGAGAGTTTTATCCTATAAGCTGGATGTTATAGAGAATTAAATAGTTAAAAGTCATAAACCTATTCCTGCATATAAACCCAAGACATAACTCAATGCTTGGTTAGCCTTCAAAGGTTTTTTTAATTCTGGCGTTAACCTAAAACAATAATCCAGATCATCTCTGACATTCTGAGATAAGCCATATGTGTCATTCCCAAATATTAGGCATATTTTTGAATCTTTATTTTCTTTTAAAAACTTTATCAAATCAGCCTCATTTTTATTGCAGTGCTTGCTGAACCCAACTTTTATAAAATCCTTAGATAGATGAGGAATAAGTTTTAAATTAAATTTATTATAGTCTATTCCTTTTGTTATTTCTTTAGCTTTCTTTAGCAGTTTCACAATGTTGTCCTCTTTATCTGTTAAAATCAATAATCGCATATTGAATATAAAGCACAACCTCAAGAAATCGCTAATCTCCTCTGCCAGCCTAGGCTCTTCCAAGACTGCATAAAAATTGCTAAAATCCAATTGCATGAGGCTATTTTTTATCATGCCAGCTTTAGTACATATCCTGTAGTATATTTTGTTGTTCTCTTTTTTTAATTCTATGTGCAGAATAATCTCCGGATTGTTTTTATCAGGTATTATCCCTTCGTGCTTTAGGTAAGGATTTATATGGCTATATATTGACTTTGCGGAAATGGGTATCTTATCGAAAAACTTGGTCTCTATTAGATAATACTTATTGTTCATGACTGCATCCAGGGCTTCTTTCTTCATTTTTTTAAAGTCTAACTTCGTCCAGTCCTTATTTACTGTATAGATTTTCTGAATCTCGTGCAATCCTGATAGAGAAGCCGCATCACTTTCACATTCAACCATTAATCTGTCATTGTCATATATTATTTTAGTTGCTCCTAATTTTTCCCTGATCTTCTCTTTAAACTTGTCTAAGTCAATATCAAATTTATTCAATATTAATATGTGCTTCATTTTTAGAAATGTGTTGCACTATGTTTAAATATCTAGTGATTAATTGTTCTACTCGATTATTATAATATATACAAAAGAAATAAAAAAAATTAAGCTTCTGCTACGCCATCTATGCTGCTATAGCTCCCATACAGTTCCTGCATTGCAAGTTTCTCAATTTCAGTTATGATGTTCTTCATAGCCATCCTTATAGCTCCCTTGAGGTTGAAGTCTATACCATAACTAGACACAGGCCCGTAACTTGTGTTCACTGTCAAGCTGGAGAACACTGTTGGCTTTTTTTCCTTGTCAAATTTCCTGCAGTACACAAGTATATCCAGCATCTCCCCCGCAACAGAGTATTTACTTAGGAAGGCGCTTACAAATTCCTGCAAATTCTCCCTTCCATAACCTTCAATAATATTTTCGTCGCCGCAGAACTCTATAGGTACTTCACCTTTTATACTACCCACAATCATCTATCCACCCCCATATATTTCAGAATTAAAAATTATTAAGTATTGTTGTATGCCAAGATATATTTTGCAGCTGAGAAATCATTTTCCAGTAAGGAATCAAAAAGAAACTTTTATAAATTAACTTCATTATTGTCATTTTAAAAAATGCGGAGGTTCCGGAGTGGCCAAATTAGTCCAAAAAGCTAAGGCTTGACGGGATAGAAGATTATTTATCCAAACTCAAGGTCATTCATGAAAACTTGTTTATCTAGCGATGCTAAAACCATTGTTGAGATATCTATCGGCTTAGTGCCTTCACAGGTTCGAATCCTGTCCTCCGCAAACTATTCAAATTCTGATGCGTAGTGCACTAAAGCATTTAAACCCAGGCATGCAAAGGAGAAAAACAGCATGGTCGAAAACGACATATACAATAATAAAACAAAATATGAAAGATTCATCAACGATCTATATAACCAAAGAACTATGGAGTTATGGAGCAGTAACAATAACTAAGATAAATAAACATCCAGCGACAGGAAGGCCTTATTCTAAGGTAGAGATAACAATTCAAGGAAGAGAAATATTAAAAAGACTGTAATAAATTTAAAATTATATGAAAAACAAAATTGATAATAACATAATCAAGAATTTTTGGTCTTTTCTAAAAAATAATAAACTTGAGAAAAAATTTATAACAATCATTGTATTATTATTCTTATTCATTATGTTTAGAGATGTATACAAAGGAATTGATACAATCCCCAGGTTTATTGAAGATAAAGTATTTGAGATTAGCACAACACCAGCTAATAGCAATATAGATGATATTCGATTATTCATAAATTTTCAAGAATATAAAGGTCACTTGAACGCTACAATTACTAGACGAAATTTATCACACCTAAATTCGCTATCATTTTCCATACCCCAATCTAACATAACAAGCATAAGATTATACAAAGAGAATAAAGAACTATTAGATAATAAATATTTTGAACACTTTAATGATAACCATAGTATAATATTATTAAAAAAATTAGATTTTGACCGTTTATCAATCAATATAAACTTCGATACAAAAATTGAACCACATGGATTTTTCGAGATCAACTCAGGAGATGGAATAAATAAAAATCATGTTGAACAAAGAAAAATAGGCTCTCCGATACCGTGGTTATCAGAATTCATATTGGGGGATTATGAGTGCACTATCAATTGTTTTACACCCATGAATCAGAACCTTACTCACATATTATTGAACAATTCTATAATAACAATAACTGAATATAGGCAAGATAGAGAGCGTTTGAATGATAGATTCTATTTAAATACCTTTAATAGAGAGAAAGCAGATGACAAAGAAGTTTATATAATAGTTTATACAGGCCTACTATCAACTTTAATCTTTGAATTTTTAATATTTTTAATAGAATTAATTTCTAAATTAAAAAATAAAAGGTTACATAAATAATTTTTTTAAATTCTTCATCTTCTTAATAAGAATATTGGACATTGCATACCTAAGAAGTTATTATAATCCATTTTTGGGTTTCGTCTTCATTCTATCTTTTATACTTAATGTCATATATATGTCTATTAGGTCTTTCATTGCTTTTTCTGCTTGGTTTCTGATTTTTTCTACTAACTTTGCGTTGATTTCTATGTCATCTTTTTCAGATATTTTACTTTTTCCTTTATTTATAGTAAATTTTTGTGTTTCATGATTATAAATTGTAGAGCCGTGAGCTATTTTATTTCTTGTCTCCATTATATAAACTAAGGCCTTATTCAGATCATACATTTTTATTGGGTTAAATATATCATTTTTCCGATCATTATATTCTCTTTTTACTATTTTCCTTAGAAGCTCTCTTTTTTCATCAAAGAAAACTTTCTTAATTAAAAAATCTTCTAATATGAAATTTCTATTATCTTGTATATTATTTGCAAAATAATTAGACAGTAAAAAATTTAATCTGCTTTCTACACTCAAACTTAATTTTAAGATTTCTCCACAGTTTTTGTGAAATTCGTCTTCTATTCTTTTAGGTTTCCTAATTCCCATAGGATTATAAAGAATTTGGGTTTAATAAGTATTATTAGTTTGTAGTGTAGTACTTTAAATATTTTTCAATGATCTTTCTTGTTCCAGAACTTAAATTTGTCTTGCTGCTAGGCTTCCAGAAAGCAATGTATATTATCTCATGTCTTGGTCTTGCTCTACCATAAGTTTTAACGAAAAATACCTTAGTATGATTTCTTATTATCTTATTCTTGTTAGTACGCCATTTATTTCCTGTGTAACTAAATAGGTATTTTATGCTTTTAGTTTTTAGTCCTGTTTCTTCATAAAGTTCTCTTATTGCTGCTTTTTTTCTACTTTCTCCAGAGTTTGCCCCTCCGCCAGGCAGTATAAATCTCTTATTTTTCCCAGCAACTATTAAAATTCCTTCAGTTGTGTACACAATAGCAATCCCTTTTCTTCTTATGCCTATCATCTTTATTTCTTAGTAGTTTATATTGCCGTATAAAAAATGATATCATAAGACATTTAAACTTAGCTAATAGCAAGAAGAAAATGCAAAACTATTCAAAAGTCTTGGTAGGAGGCCCAGTATCAAAGAATCATGAATATGCGATGGAACAATTCTTAGAAGGAATAAAAAATTTAGACTATCCAAATTACGATATATTCCTAATAGATAACTCAGACACAGAAGATTTCTACAATAAATACAAAAACAAAGTAAACATGATAAGAGACGGATTTCAATTCAACAGCATAAAAAAAAGAATGGTCTACTGCAGGAATCTAATGAGGAAAAAGGTTTTAGAAGAAGGATACGACTATTTCTTTGATGTTGACCAGGATGTCATACTGCTAAAACACGCCCTTAAAAATTTAGTAGAAAGAAATAAAGAAGTAGTTACTGGAATTTATTACAGTTATTTCAGGCACGGCAAAGAAGAAAAAAAGCTTCCTGTAGCCTACGGATGGTTCACATACGACCAACAAAAAGAAATAATGAATAATCTAGACATTTTAAAAGAAAGAAATCCTAAGTTTTACAGCACATTAGTGAAGGAAGATTTTAACTTCAAAAGAATAAGAAGGCAGCTAACAGAGGAAGAAGTTGAAGATAATAAATTAATAGAGATAAAAATGTGCGGTACAGGATGCTTGTTATTGCATAGATCAATACTTGAAAAGTTAGAGTTCAGGGAAAACTCTGAAGGAGGCTTTGATGATGTTATATTCTGCAAGGATGTTACAGAAAAACTAAATATTAAGATTTATGCAGACACTTCTGTTAAGTGCGGGCACATGGTGAGTGAGAGACCGTGGAAGTGGGCAAATGACGGGGTTGAACACTTTATTATGGATAAAAAATGATTAAAAAAATTATAATAGATCCAAAGAACGATGTACATTACTATAAATCAGGAGATTTTCATACGCAATTTGGAGCAATAAAAGAAAGAGATATTAAGAATGGAATAGTAAAAAGTAACTTAGGGAAGGAATTCGTAGTATTTGATGCAAGTTTTATAGATGAGTTAACTAAGATTAGAAGGGGGCCTGCAATAACACATCCAAGGGATATAGGGCTTATAATAACAACTACTGGCATAGGAAAAGAGTCAAGGGTTTTAGATGCTGGTTCTGGTTCTGGTTTGTTATCCTCATACCTATCCAATGTAGGTTGCAAAGTTTATAGTTATGAAGTAAATAAAGAATTCTTTAAAATTGCACAGTTGAATCACAAAGACTTAGGATTAGAAGTTGAATTAAAGAATAAAGATATTCATAAAGGAATAGAAGAGAATGGTCTAGATTTAGTAATTCTTGACTTGCCTGATCCTTGGAATACGTTAAAGCATGTTCATAAAGCTTTGAAAAACGGTGCTTTCTTAGTGTGTTATCTTCCTACAATAACCCAAATAAGTAAGCTAGTAAAAAATTTAGATAGCAAGTTTTACTTGTGGAAGGTTTCTGAAGTTTTAGAAAGAGAATGGCATGTTGAAGACCTAAAAGTCAGACCAAAAAATCAGATGCTTGGACATACTGCTTTTATTGTTTTTGCAAGAAAGATATAGTACTATTTCACAAACTCAACGCCTTCTTTGTCCTTAAATTCCCTGTTTCCTGTAACAAAATTCATTCCATTTTCCATTGCAAAAATGTATCCCGCACAATCAAAGAATGACAGATTTTGTTTTTTATTGTCTATTTTATATTTCATAGCTTTTATTAATATTTCTTTAGAAACACTTCTAGACAAGAGAGATAACTTCCTAAACCAATATTCTGCAGTTTTTTCATTGTATTTTTTGTATAAATCTCCATAAAACTCAGCTAAAGTTAAATCTGTAATGACATTATTTTCGTTAAGATAAATTAAAAAATTAGGGTTTTCATTATTTATTCCAACTAATGCATATGTGTCTAAACATTTTAAAGCCATTTGCTTTCCTCAAATTCTTTCCTAAACTTCAAAAACTCTTTTCTATTTATTTTTTTACCATCTCCAAAACCCCAAAGCTCTTTTAGTGGGTTCTCTTTTTTTACTTCTATTATGATCTTATCCTTCGGTTTTATTTTTAATTCATTAACTATATGCGCTGGCACTATTAATCCTATAGAATTTCCCCATTCCTTTACTTCCACTTCCGCTATTACCATGTATAACTATAAGTATAACTAATTTATATGTTTTGCTATAAAAACAACAGAAACTTTACAGAAGCCTCAGATAAATACAAAAAAAATAAAAAACAAAAGTTAAATTATTTTTTTACATAAAAGAATAGGATTACTGTGGGCCTTTCTTCTTCATGTAGCAATCTTTGCAAAATACAGGTCTGCC
>CAYJAX010000010.1:0-11529 GCA_964368545.1 Candidatus Woesearchaeota archaeon
TAAAAGATTAGTCTTAGTTCTATATTTATTTGCCTGTGTAGTTTAGCCTGTCAGAACGCAACTCTCATATCTCAATCTGTTGGGTGAGCTAGGTTGTCATCGGCGGTTCAAATCCGCCCACAGGCATTTAAAACATTATTTACATCAATACTCTGGTTTCTTAAGTGCTTCCATAAATTTAGTATTCTATTATTTACGTCAAAGAACATAAAGAAAGTGAACAATTACGATGAATACAAATATTTATATTTCTGTGAATATAATAATTTTATAAATGCACAAAGAAGAGTTTCATGGAGATAAGAAAAAAGGCATGTCAATACTAAGCAAGTTAGAAATAAAATTAAGAAACAGATTAGTACCTTTAGTTCCTAAAAGTATAGAAACTTATCATCTAACTTTAACTACAATATTATGGAGCTTATTAATAATGGTATTTAGTTTTCTTACAAGATATAATATAAACTTTTTATGGGTTGTTTCATTAATGATTTTTTTTCAGTACATTACAGACTTACTTGATGGAGAGATAGGAAGGCAGAGAAAAACAGGATTAATAAAATGGGGATTTTACATGGATCACTTTCTAGATTATACTTTTTTAAGCTCAATACTTATAGGCTACTCCTTATTATTACAACCTAAACAACTATATTTATTGTTTTTCATATTAGCCTTATTCGGTGCGTTTATGGTTAACTCCTTTTTATCATTTGCTGCTACAAATGAATTCAAAATAAGCTATTTAGGAATAGGACCAACAGAAGTAAGAATAATTTTTATAATAATAAATACACTAATTATAATATTCGGTAAGACATATATAGGTCCTGCACTACCTTACATATTATTATTTGCATTATTAGGACTTATAATTACAGTTTACAGAACGCAAGAATACATCTGGAAAATTGATATGAAAAATAAAGATTAACCTATAAGTGCTGGCTTAGAATAAATATTAAAAACTATGTAGGCACCAGCAACAAGTATTATGAATATCAAGATTATCCCGATTATAAGTAGGATATTGTTCCTTGGTTTTTTCTTTTGCTGCTCTGAACCAGTATATGATAAATATTTCTTGTCTAAAATATTTTCTTTTGCTGATTTAGGTTCGCCAGTGGATAATGGTTTAATATTTTGATTAAATAGTCTGAATGCTTCATCAACCTGATTGGAAGGCCACCCTTTCTGCAGCAAAGCCAGCTTTATCTGTTCTGTTGTAAATCCTTTTGAAATATTATTCTTTATTGCATCCACTAAGACATTGTTAGGATCCATATAAGAGAATATATTTTTATATTACTATAAAAAGCTTTTTACAGATTTTCTAGTTAAACATGTTAAACAAACCACCTCGAGGCTTGTCATCTTGGACAGTTCTTTGTGTATTGGAATAATTATTACTGCTGCTATTCTTTTCTTCGCTAAACTGGTTTACAATTCTCTTCTTATAATCCTCAATATCTTCCTGAGTTGCCTTTCCGTATTCTACGGGCCTGTCCTTTCTTATGCCTCGAGCTTTCAGCTCTTTGAGTTTTTTTTGGCCAAGCTCAAATTCTTCAATGTTAAATCTGTTTGTATTGTTTCTTTTAAAAGAGGTTTTCTTCATAAATATATAGATCAAGCTTAAGATTATAACAACAAGTGCACTGTAAAGCATGTAAGGCCTGTTGCCTGAAGCAGTGTTGGCAGCAACATTCCCAGTGATTCTTGAAAATAAACCTTTATCTTTTTTAACATCCACGTTATTAAACTTCTTCCCAGCAAAAGGAACTTCTATATTATGAATTCCTTCATCAACAAGCTTATTCAGCTGAATAGTAGCAGTCTTGCCTATTTTTAACTTAATATCTTTACCTGTCTTCTTGCTGCCTGAAACAATTTCTAAAAAGCCATTAAAGGGAACATTGCCAGTATTATTTACTACAAGCAGATTATTTTCCAAGTTTACATCTATCTTCTTGTGCTCCTTAATTTTTAGTGGGATTTCATTAGACAATCCAAAACCATCAACTCTTACCTTCCAGTCTCCGGGTAGAGAACCTTCAGGCACAGAAAAGCTGTCTCTTGAAGAGGCTTTCAAAATTTTAGAAAAAATAGTTTCATCCTTGTTGTTCTTAACAGAAAGAGCCACACTCTCGCTTATGGGATCATTAGCCTGGTCTAAAAGGTTAGTAAAAAAACTCACTCCGGCTCCTGGGATAACTTCGCTTGAGTCAAGAGACAGAGAAAGGGATGTTGGGACTGCATTAACATTGAAGTTTACTAACTTCTCTCCATAGTTGCCTTCAATATCCTGAACCTTTATATTAACTGTATGTTTTCCAGATTTAATATTGGCAGGAATTCTGTAGTTGTAGCTAAAACCCTCTTTGGAAGACTGAAGAGATCTCTTTATCTTCTCATTCTCAAATATAATCTCAACATCAATGTCATGCAAATCGTTGCTTTTAGATCCTGACGCAGAGCCAGTTAAAACTAAGACGTCTGCAGGCTTGTAGCTTGTCTTATCAAGACCGACATTAACATTTATTTCGTTCTCCAAATTGAAAACTGTAGAATCTATAAAGCCGTGTGTATTGCCAAAATTGTCTGTAACGACAACGTCAACACTATAGTGGCCTGCAGGAAGCAAGCTTAAAGTTTTAGAATAGTCAAGCATGCCGTCTAAAGCCTCAGAACTGTCAATAAATACAATATTCTCTAACTGTCTGAACTTAATCAAAACGCTGCCGTCCACAAGAGTATCATCCATTCTGGAGAAAGTACCCTTAAGCGAAAAGATGTCTCCCAGCTGATAATCACCAGTGCCTTCACTCTGAAATAAGCCTTTAACATCGTTAGTAACATCAAAGGCGTAGACCTCTTTAGTTTCGAGAAGGTTTCCGGCATAGTCAAGCAGATCAGACTTAAGCTTGCAGCTGCCGAGAACAGAATTTGGTATAGTTACTAGCTGAGAAAATCTTAAAAGTTCATTAGATTTCAAATTTATTATCAAAGACAAAATCTTCGAGCTTCCTGTAGAGCACACCAAGTTTAATTCTAGTCTTGCACGAACATCTGAAGGTCTTACAATGCTGCCAGATATCAAGACTTTAGAACCGTAATTATAATTATTTGACGAGAAAGAATCTATATTTATGTCGGCATAAGCTACAGGAAGAGCCAAGATTAACAAGAATATAATTAAGCAACTGAATTTCATATAGAATAATCTGCACTAGTTTATTTATAAATGTTATGGATTAACAGTATTTTGTGTTATCTGAAAATTATTTCCTGACGACAAATTAGTTGATGTTCTAATTTTATTATTTTATGACTAT
Organism: Candidatus Woesearchaeota archaeon; assembly: GCA_964368545.1. Classification (GTDB taxonomy): domain Archaea; phylum Nanobdellota; class Nanobdellia; order SCGC-AAA011-G17; family GW2011-AR18; genus GW2011-AR18. Next base: position 3,333 of record CAYJAX010000010.1, read on the forward strand.
AAAATATTTTGTTCAAGCACGCAATCCACATGGATAAAGAAATAGAGATACAATTACAAATAGTGAACATAAAATGCCAATTCTTTGGATTAGTGTGCAGTTTTCCAATACAGAAAAATTATTATATCTGGTAAAGTAACAGGAATATATGCCGACATTAGAGGAAATAAGACATTCTTGCGCACACTTGTTAGCAGATTCAGTGATAAAGCTTTATCCTGGCACTAAGAGAGCTATAGGTCCGCCAACTGAGGACGGTTTCTATTACGATTTTGAATTCAAAAAACCAATAACTGAAAATGATTTGGTAAAAATTGAGGATAACATGAGGAAAATACTTCAGACATGGAATAAATTTGAAGTTAAGAATGTAACAAAAGCCCAAGCAAGAAAATTATTTAAGGACAATCCTTACAAGATAGAATTAATAGAAGAATTCTCTAAAGAAGGGAAGAAACTTACAATATACAAGTCGGGAGATTATGTAGACTTGTGTAAAGGAGGGCACGCAGAAAATCCTAAAGATGAGCTAAAAAATTTCAAACTTCTTAAGACAGCAGGAGCTTACTGGAGGGGGAATGAGAAGAATAAAATGCTGACAAGGATTTACGGTACAGCATTCACAACAAAAAAAGAACTTGATGATTATCTAAAAATGCTGGATGATGCTGAAAAGAACAACCACAGGGTTCTCGGGGAGCAGCTAGAAATATTTGCACATTTTGATTTGGTGGGCAAGGGTTTGCCTGTGTGGCTGCCAAATGGAGAGACAATTATCAGGGAAATAGAAAAATTTGCAACAGATACTGAAAATAATCATGGATACTTGCGAGTCGCAACGCCGCATATAGCAAAGAAGGAACTATTCGTTAAATCAGGCCACTTGCCTTACTATGAGGAGAGCATGTTCCCAAAAATGAAGCTGGATGATGGAGAATATTACTTAAAATCCATGAACTGCCCGTTGCATCATTTAATCTATCTTCACAAGCTGAAAAGCTACAGGGACTTGCCAGTAAGATTAGCAGAGTACGGCATGGTTTACAGAAAAGAGCTGTCAGGCACTCTGACTGGATTGCAGAGAGTAAGAGGAATGAGGATGAATGATGCACACATATACTGCAGAAAGGACCAAATAGAAGAAGAAATTAGGAAATTAATAGTTATGATAAACGAATACTATAAAGTATTTGGATTAAAGTATTTCTGGTTTAGGCTGTCTTTAGGCGACTTGTCAAATAAAAATAAATACATAAATGAGCCTGAAAACTGGAAGCATACAGAAGAGATACTACGAGAAGTCTTGAGCAAGCTTAAAGTAAAATTCAAAGAGGTAAAAAACGAGGCAGCATTTTACGGTCCTAAAATAGATATAGAATACAGGAATGTATACGGAAAAGAGGACACTTTGTCAACAATACAGCTAGACTTTGCTGCGAAGAAAAGATTCAATCTATTTTATTTTGATGCAGACGGAAGAAAAAACAACGACGTGTTTGTAATACACAGGGCGCCGTTAAGCACTCACGAAAGACTAGTTGCACTATTAATAGAGCATTATAGGGGAAAATTTCCAGTGTGGTTAAGCCCAGTGCACGTTATAATAATGACAATTGCTGACAGGCATGTTGATCACGCAAAGAAATTTGTGGAAGAGATGAAAAGCGAATGTGTGAGAGCTGAAATAGATGATAGGACAGAAAGCATTGGAAAAAAAGTAAGAGACAGCCAAGCAATGCACATACCTTACTTAATAACTATTGGAGACAAAGAGATAAAAGAGAATAATCTATCAGTAAGGACGAGGGACAATAAAGTAATCACGATGAGAAAAGATGAATTCATAAAGAGAATAAAAGAAGAAATAAAAAATAGGACTAATTAAATAATTTTTTGTAGTTTTTTTCCATATTTTTTGATATAACATTAACATCAAATCTTTTCTTTAGTATAGTCATGCCATTATTTCCGAATTTTTCTCTCAGCTTCTTGTCTCTAACGAGAATGTCTAAATATTTAGGCCAGTCAGACTCTTTATTGACTAAAAACCCGTTAAAGTTATGGTCTATAATGTCAACATTCCCCCCAACAGCAGTTGCTATACAAGGCTTCCTGTACTTTAAGGCATCTAACAATACTCTTGGAAGAGGTTCCTGCCATAGAGAAGAAGAAACCACAATATCTGAGACTTTGTACAGCCTAGCAGTTTCTACATTTGACTTGAAGCCTAGCAGTTTGACGTTGTGCAATTTATTTTCTTCAACAAAAGATTTCATTCTTGTGTATAATTCTCCTTCGCCTGCAAACAACAGAGTTACATCATTATGTTTTTTCAAATAGTCTTTCAGTGCCCTAAGAAGATGCATGGAGCCTTTGTGGAATTGTAAAGTTGTAGCATAAAGGACTACAATTCTACCTAAATTATATTCTCTCTTTATTTTTTCAACATTGATATCCTCTTTTATCTCTTCTTCAGCATCAACAGGATTAGGAACATACAAAGAATTTATTCTTAGGATACCATCTAACTTTTTCTTAACAGGGTTACTATTCACAACAATAAGATCAAATTTTTTTATAATTTTCCAGCTTCTTTTAATATAATTCCACTTGTAAAACTCCCAAACCCACCTCAATGGAAAGTATTCTCTAAACAATAAATGATAATTGTCTATATCATGCTCCTTGAAATCTCTAGTCAAACACGTACTGTTAACGCATGCAATTGCGTAGTCTCTGAAGTGGGCAACACACTTAATCCCTGTTTTCTTAGCTGCCTTGTAAGATGCTGTTGCTGTGTAGAATCCGTTAGAGTGAATTATATTTATATTTTCCTTTTTTATGACGTCAGATAAGAAATTTTTCAAGTAAAAATCCCTAAGAAAGAACAAAGGGACTTTTCTTATTCTTCTGAATTTGTATGTTTTAAATCCTTCATATTCTCCTGTAGATGCGAAAACAATATTATGGCCTAGTTTTTTTAATCCTGAAGCTAGAATTTTCATACTAACTTCCGCCCCTCCGAAACCGAGAGGGAAATAACTAACTACCAAGATATTCATTTTAACTTGTATTCGAGACAATATTTAAAAACCTTGTCTTTCCAAACCTTAATTTCTATCGAATTTTTATAAATCTTTTTTCTGATAAGTATTCAGATATTGTCGAGGATTGCAGCCCAATTTTATTACACCACTTACAATATTCTTCAAGTTTCCTAACTGCTTTGTCCCCGGCATTCCTTAAACTTACATACCTAACGCCTCTAAACTCAGAAGTGTTTGTATTATAAAAGTCCCAGGGATGAAAATAAATATTAATGTAATCTTTATCAATAAGACAAAACCTAGTGCAAATCTTTGAGTAAAATAGGCCAAGATTTCTGAACCATACCCAGGAGAAAGGAAGACGAAATATCGGAGTGACTGATACAGGAATTACTGTAATATTTTTTACTTTGTGAATATTTCTGGTCTTAAATAAATTATTGTTCCCGGGAACAAAAGTTGGATGCATGGAGCTGTCATAAAGAATCCCAATGCTCTCAAGAACACCATATTTGACTTTCCTCATCTGCGGAGACCTGAATCCTTTAATTTTAATGTTGAGAAGCTTCTCTGTTCTGGATTTTGCCTTGTGTAACTCATTGAATAATGCCTTTTCATTCATATTATTTATCGATGTATTGTGATACAAACCATGCAGAGCAATTTCATGGCCTTTAGAAACAAGCTTCGATAAAATGTCTTTATTCAGCAAGGCAAACTCATAAGTTGTGAAGAAAGTCGCTTTTATATTGTGTTTGTCAATTATTGGCATAACATTTTTTAAGCCTTCCCTGCTAACCTCAAATAATCTTTCTTTTTTTATTTTCATACCTATTTCAGCAGGGCATACAAACTCTTCCAAGTCAAGTGTTAATAACAAGTGCTTCATAAATAAAAACCTCTAAAAATATAAAAGAGCAATAAGTTTAATAATTTGTCTATAAAAACCATAGAAACATGAAAGAGAGAAGAGAAATACCTGACAAATGGTTCTTGGTGCCTATAATATCTCTATTTATACATTTGATATACAGGATGATAGACCAGTCAAAGATGATATTCCACTTTGCTCTAGACTATCATAATGATGTTAGTTCTTACATGGCACAACTGCATTTCTTGAAAGTGTGTGGGTTTCATCAAATATGCCCCTACTGGTACAATGGCTTTGAAACATTCAAGTTTTCTCCGCCAGGATGGTACATGCTTAACTATCCATTGTATTTGATACTAAACGATGTAAAAATAGTAACATACATTTCGATAGTGTTGATGTTGATAGCTGGGTTCATTATTTTTTACAGACTGGGAAAGCTCGCAGATATGTCAACAACAAAGAGAATAGCATTCTTTGCATTGTTCTTTGGAAATGCATCTGCTATAGGGAACTTCATAAGATTGGGAAGAGTAAACGAAATGCTGTCCTGGGTTTTTTTTATAGCTCTGTTCTTCATATTTTATTATTATAAAGACAAGAAAATAGACTATAAGTTTTATGTATGCATACCATTATACGCATTGATAGTGTTGTCTTATCATACTACAGGAGTGCTTTCATCTCTGTTGTGGCTTGGGTTCTTGCTTACTAAAAAAAGCACTAAAGACTTTCTAAAGACTATAATTTCCGGGATATTAAGTTTGGGCCTGACATCATTCTGGCTTGTTCCTTTCATACTAAATATATTTAGCGAAAGTGCAATACCCGAACTAAAGCAGGGAAAATGGATATGGTATTTTGGAAAGAACGCATTATTTACAAATATAGCAGTATTGATAATGCCCTTAATTTTTATAATATTATTTTATTTCTATTACAAGGGAGAAAACAGGAACAATACAAATTTTAGGTTGTTTATGCCGGTAGTAGTTCTGGGTGCATTGTTCTTGTTAAGGCTGACTCCGTTGTTGCCTGTGTTTAACCAGATATATCCAGACCCTATACTGCACTTCTTAGTTTTCTTTGGCATATTCTTCCTGCTAAAATTAGACATTAATGAGCTGGGAAGTAAAATGAAAAATATTGCTGTGCATTCTATAATGATATTAACTTTTCTGAGCATATCTGTAAACTTGTTTTATACTCCATATTTCAGTGTGCCAGACTCTGAAATTGAAAAAGAATTCATAAGCTATGTGCCTTTAGTTAAGGAAAGGTTCATAATGGTCGGTAGCTACCCTGAAGGGCCTTTTCCAAAAGCATTTTACTCATTTGCAGGAACAAAAAATAAGGCGTCAATATCTGGATGGTACCCTGAAGAAAAGGATTATAGCTACATAAAGGGGATGGCAGAGGTATACATAGCATTTGATGAGGGAAGAATGGATGACTTTAAAACTAAGCTAAAAGAATTCAATACTAGCGAGGTTATGACAAGAAGCGAGTTCTGTGAAAAATTAAATATTAAAGAGTTCAGGAATGTCGCAATAGGAAATAAAACATGCTTGTATACTTTAGAATAGACAAATAATTATAAATTATTTTTATTATGCAATATAAAATGTCTGAACCTGAAGAAACATTTCGCGTATTGGATAGGATATGAACACTATACTGAAAGATTAGAGAATGGAGATAATATTTTTGTTTACGGCCATGATAAAAGTACTCCATTATTTTAGAAGGAAAAACTTTAAAGTGATGGGTCCTGTAGAAATAAATATGTTATAATTAATTTTATTTTCTAAAATTCTTTTTCTCTCTGTAAAGTCTCAACAATCCCAAACCCATCAGTTTTACATCATTAAATAAGTGCACTTTACTCTCCCTTCCATAAATGTTTATAACTTTTGCAGGCAATTCTTCAATATTGTAGCCAAGCCATCTAGCCTTAACCAAGACTTCTGTATCCCAAGTCCAACCCTTGCTTTTTATATAAGGAAGAATTTTTATTATTGCATCCCTTCTGAAAGCCTTGAAGCCGCACTGATAATCTCTGATACTAGTCCCTAAAAGAAGTCTGGCAATAAATGAATAAGCTTTGCTAAATATTCTCCTAACTGAAGGATACTCTACCATTGACTCTTTTAAGTGTTTAGATCCTATGGCCATATCAACGTTTTTTTCTTCGATTGCAGAAACAAGCTTGGGAAACAATTCCAGATCGATAGCTAAATCAGCATCTATATAGACTATGATGCTTCCTAAGGCTGTCTTGAAAGAATTTGATAATACTGAGCCGCGTCCTTCATTCTTCAGATTGTTAAAAAGCTTCAATTCCCTGTACTGCGCTATCTTTGAGGACACAATATTTGCAGTGCCATCATTAGAGCCGTCATTTGCTATTATAAGCTCAAAAGTCTTGCCTGAGTTACTAAAAAATTTTAAAGCCTTGTCAATAGTATCAGCTATAATCTTCTCCTCATTGTATGCCGGAATAATTATCGAATATTTTATGTTCTGCATTGGATTTAGTAAAAAAACAAGAATTATAAACATTTCTAAAATAGCTTAAACAATGAAGAACTTCGACAGTCTTAATAAAAATTATGACAGGATAAGATCTACAGGAATTTTGGGATGGCATGTCAGGAAGGAGAGAAAACTTGCTATAAAAGGACTAGACGTAAATAAGGGAGATACTATTCTGGATGCTGGGTGCGGAAGCGGAGTTTATTCTGAAATAATTAAAAAATCAGGTGGAATACCTTTCGGTGTGGATAGTTCTGAAAACATGATAAAAGAATACAGGAAAAAAGGGATGAAAGGAATAGTATGTAGAATAGAAGACATATCTTTTAAGAATAAATTTGATAAGCTAATATGTGCTGGAGCTCTGGAATTCATTGAAGATTCTGATAGCGCAGTTAGAGCACTTCATGACTCATTGAAGAAAAATGGGATTATTGTTGTAGTTTATCCTAGAAATAATTTCTTCGGAATTCTCTACAAGATTTATCACTTAAGCAGATTATCTAGCATGCCATATTTTTTATTCAAGAAGAACACCGGGATAAAAATAAAAATATTCAGCAAAGAGAAGATTAATAAGTTATTTGAAATGAACAAGTTTAAAGTTATATGGAACAAGAAAGCAAATGTTTTAACTAGCGTACTAGTAGCCAGGAAAGAATAATTGTATTATTGAAATAAAATATTGACATATGAAAATAACTATCCAATCATTTTTTTGTTGCACTTTTAGATACTTTTTTAAACTAAAGTTCCAGACATTCCTTCATGATAAAAGACCAGGATTACTTATGGGAACTGGAAGAAAACGATTTCTGGCACAAGAATAAAGATAGAGTATTAACGAAGTTAGTGAAGAACGGAAGTGTCTTGGATATTGGGGCTGGAACAGGATCTTTCTCTATAAAACTAGCAAAGGCAGGAATGAAAACAGCTTATATAGACGCTTCAGAGAAATATTACAAAATCGCCAAAGAAAGAGCAAAAGAATATAACCTAAATAATATAAAATTCTATAATGAATACTTCCCATCAAAAAGAATTAAAGAAAGATTCGACAATGTAGTGATAAGCGGGTTCATAGAGCATGTAGAAGACGATGTGAACTTATTAAGAGAAATATATAAATTATTGAATCCGTATGGAAGAGTAATTCTGTTAACTTCTGCTTATCCCTGGCTCTACTCAAACTTTGATAAAAGTGTAGGGCACTATAGAAGGTATACAAAAAAAGAATTAAAATTAAAGATGGAAAGTGTTGGATTTAAAGTCAAGTTCCTGAAATACTGGGATGTGATAGGAATTCCTATATTAATAATAACTAAAATAACTGGGAAAGTTCCTGTGAGCACTGAAGGATTGAATAATAAGCTGCTAAATTACATCTTAGACAAATTCTTTATTATATTTGAGAATAAAATGATCCTGCCTTTTGGTTTAGACTTGATTTGTATGGGAGAAAAAAAGCCATAAAAGAGAAACATTTCAATTCTATCAGCCGAAAGTAGCCTTGGCAACAGCTTTCTCAGGATAAGTCATCATGTCTTGGAAGCTGAAGCAGTTAATCCAGCACTTAGGGCACTGCTTAGCTCTTACCTTGGCTCTTTCTTTTTCAGCAATCTCGCCGTACCAAATATCTTTAAAGCTTTTATTCTTTAAGTTTCCCCATGTAGGCATTGAAAAGCATGGATAAACCACACCATCACTAGAAAAATAACAGCATCTAAAACCATCAGTCCAG
>CAYJAX010000011.1:0-11467 GCA_964368545.1 Candidatus Woesearchaeota archaeon
AAAACCAATAGATATAGACTTTTCAGAAAGTAGCGGATGGGTAAGAAAAGGAAAAGGAAAAAAAGATAGAATATTCAACATACCGAGCATTATCCAAGGAGAATTAAAAAAATATATTGAAGAAAACCCTCACAACATTTACATTTTTTCAAAAACAAAACCACTCACAACAAGAAGTATTCAGTATATGCTTAAGAGACTTGCAAAAAGAGCGGGGATAAAAAAGAAAGTAACACCACATACGCTAAGACATAGTTTTGCTACACATCTCTATGAGAAAGGAACCGACCTCCTAGCAATCCAAGAGTTACTGGGCCATGAAAACCTAGATACAACAAAGATATACACACAAGTAAGCAAAGAAAGGCTCAAAAAAGTAAAAAGCCCCCTCGACACACTCTATGAAAAAAAATAGTTTTCATATCTTCTTTTTTAAAATAAGTCCGTATTTCTTAACTTCTACAATTAGGCTATCCCCTTCTTTTAAATGAGCTTTTGATAGGATGTCTTCTGGAAAATTTATTTTGTACTTATAATATTTCTTCCCCTTATAAACTCTTGAAACCTCCCTAAGTATCTTCATAATTGCATACAACGGTAGGAACCTATTTATATAGTTTAGAGACCTAAAATAGAGGTAAAATGGTGACACTTACCTTTACAAAAATTGAAGAGATAGACGATTGGATAATAAATAACATAATCCAGAATGATGCTCGTTACGATATGGATCCAGGAGGTAGGCAGATACTCTCATTCTTTATTTTAAATAAGGGAATTATGATCAAAGAAAAATATATCTTATCAAAAGCAATAGAAACCATTTCAAAAGAAAAAAATATCCTGGATGATATCTCTTTAAACAAGAGCATAACCTATATTTTGAAGAAAAATGGATTTTTCTAAGAAACTTAAAAGAGATGAATATTCTGGGAAAAAATGTTTTATAGCTGGGAGTGGTCCAAGTCTTGCCTACAAAGATTTAAGTTTTCTAAAAAAATATGTTGTCATTGCTCTAAATTTGTCTATTCTCACCTTAGATTTACATGGAATAAAACCTGATTTTAATATAATTGCTGACAGATATCAATATATTCGATTCAAAGAAGTATTTAAAAAATTGACCTATAATAAAAATATAAAAAAGATAATTGTTTCAAGTGCCTGCGATACTTTTCCAGAAGAATTGATTGATAAAAATACCTTTTTCTTTCCAAAGAAATTACAGCAGGTGGTCCCTTCTTTTTCAAAAAATCCCCTAAAGGGCGGATTTTCAAGAGGAAAGACTGTTGCATATGACGCAATTCAACTTGCATATTATATTGGTTTTAGGGAAGTTAATATAATTGGGATGGATATGGAGTTTAATAAAAAGTGGGGAACTAACGGTCATTCATATGAGATTGAAGAAAATAAAAAGTTTCCTAATTTAAAGTTTGCTAAAACAAACGATTTTGAAATACAAAGAGGTTCTCCAGGACATCCAGAATATAAAGATTATATTGAAAAATGCATGAAGCTAGCAAAAAAAGCATTTCAAGAAAAAGGAAGAAAATTGTTTAACGATTCATCCAGCAAATTGAATGTTTTCCAAAAAAAGAATTTTTTTGAAGATCAAGATATTTTAGAGAACAAATTAAAAAAAGAGATCAAAAAGTATGATTTTCTTTTTTCTAAATACAAAGATTATAATTCTAATCCAAATCATGAGAGATTTATTATTGCTAAAAAGTTTTTATCTTATATAAATGCTAAAAAAGTTCTTGATGTCGGAGTTGGAAGAGGTCACTTTTTCAAATTTTTAGATAAAGAGGGATATGACTTAAAAGGAATTGAGCCCTCATTAGAAGCAAGAAAATTAATAAAAGATAAGAGGGTTATTAATGCATATAGTCATAAACTTCCATTTAAAAATAGTAGCTTTGATGTGGTAGTCTGCCTTGATGTGCTTGAACACATTCCAAGGGAATTGATTACAAAATCACTTAAGGAAATAAATCGAGTGGGTAAAGGATATGCAATAATATCTGTGGCCCACCATTCTGATATCAAAAATAGTTGGGAGTTACATATTAGCAGCATGCCCTTTAATAAATGGAGACAATTAATAAAGAAATACTTTTCAATTTCGCAAAGCCAAATTGTTTCAAGCAAATCGGATAAGTCGAAAATTTCTGAAGTCTATTTGTTAAAAACTAAAAAATAATTACTTCTCACCGATGTAATAATAGTAATCAAAATTCCCTTCAGGAGTTTCTAATTCTGTTTTGCCACTCTTTATTTCCTTAAAATAATTGTTAAACTCCGGATAAATATGTCTGTCTATTACTATAAACTCTCCATTAGTATTAAGGGCGTTTTTTATCTTTTCTAAAACTACTTGCATTTTTTCTCCTTTAAAATAATCTAAAGACATTGTTTCATAAATTATATCAAATTTTCCAGTAATTTTATCTTTAGTTAGATCTATTGTTTTATATTTTGCATTTTTTAATGAATTTTTATTTTGTGGATTAATCACAATTGCTCTTGCTGCAGTTCTTAAAGAATATCTTCCTTTAAATCTGAAGAATAAATTAAATCTATATCTTCTTTTTTTAATCTCCCAGCAACTTTCTTTGCCTGTTCTTTTCCCCTTTTAGTTAGGGACGTGTCTTCCCATTCATCTCTATTTCCCTGTGATATTCTTTTAGAGTTAGCTAAAGATTCTCCATGGCGAGTAAGGAACATATTTCTCTTCTTGAACTTAATGAGATTCGTAATTTCCTCCACTACTTGTTCAGAAGTTTTGTCTTTGATATAAATAACAAAATCACAAAATTCTTTAAACAATGGAGGAAACTTCTTGTAGTCATCTTCCACTTTTTTGTGTAGTTCTTTACTCGCCATTTCTTTAAAATGAGTTCTATTCTTTTCTCTTTCAAAAAGGAATTCTATAGATTCTCTAATATTTTTAGAGGGAAGTAATCCAATAACGATTGAATTTTTCTTTGCGGTTTTCCTAACTTTTTCGCTCGCCTCTGAAAATTTTCTTGAACTAAAAGCCCCGCCAGATAAATCAAAGATGAAATTTTCTTTTTTTAAAACTTCTCTTATTAATCCATAAGAACTCTGTTTAATCCACTTATCAATTTTCTTAGATTTTATTGCTTTGTCTAACCCCCCATATTCTTTCAAATGTTCCTCACCAATATCGTCTGAAGAATAATAATCAAGACCAAACTTTTTTGAAAGAGCTTTAGAAACTGTTGTTTTTCCTACTGATCTTGGTCCAGTTATAGTAATTTTCATAAAAACAGATAATAATCTCAACTTAAATTACTTTCTTAAGCTTACTCAACTTAATCAAATCCAACCACTTGTTTGCTCCTAACTGTAAATTAGGGGTATCTACTTCTGCTGGAGTTTTACTATCAAGAGCCAAATGTTTGCCCAAAATGCAAAAGCTCATATTGGAATAAGCCAAGAAAAGGAAGATAAAGAAACATTAATTTTTTGAGTTAAATAACTCCCACTAACTTAACAATGCAGTTTCAAAGAAAAACATATAAATAATAGTATGCAAAACTTAATGCAGGTGATTGAATGATGAATAAGAAGTCGCAGGTTTTCTTGATTGCAGCTGTCATATTTATACTTGCCATTTACTCTGTTGTTATAGAATACAATACGATAAGAGAATATGCTGCCCTCGAAGACTATGAGGAAATTACTGAAAATTACCAGAACGAGTTTCCAAAAGTTGCAAATAAAGCCATTTATGAAGAAGTTATTCCAGTGGAGGATGCCATTTCTGAATTTAACTCGAAGTTTTTGAAACAGGTGAGGCAGAAAGATCCAAACTATGGAGTATTGTATGCTTACAGAGACACTAGGGGAATACTGCACATTGTTAATACTCTGAATAATAAGGTTGTGAACATTGAGTTTAAAGATCCTGAAACATCAGAAAAAGTGAACCAGATACTAATGGGAGATAATGTGGAGACAAGAGGGAGTATAACTCTTGAAGGGGTTGGGTCAAATAGTGTAAGTACTGATGTGGATGGAAGATTTGGAGCAAGATACGAGAATAGTGAAGATTATAGTGCAGACATTAATGAGATAACCCTACATGTAGAACCTGAAGGTACAACAATAGGTCCAATAAATATAATGGATTTCACATTGATTAATTATGTATCATCTGAACAAGAATTGGAGCTGCCTAGGGGAAATGCAAGAAGTTTAATAAGAAGTGCAACTCTGACATCAACGTGATTTTAACTAAAGAATTAAATTCACTTTTTTATATTCCCTATTACCTAACCATATAATCTATTATTTCTTCGCTTTCCTGATCCATATTGTCCCGAAGAACAAGCTTGGCACTACGAGTACCTTCAGATGGTCTAAAAAAACTAAGACAGAAATAAGGATCCTCAGGACCAGCCTGTAATACAAGATCACTACCTAAAACTGGATAAAGTAAATATTCTGTGATTCTAAGCCCATTAGGTTCTTCAGGGTGATAAGATCCTAGACCATTAGGACCGTAATCATAACAGTTTTCTTCATGTACCTCTAATCCTTCATCAACCTTTAGTTCTAAATAACATTTACCATCTTCTCTTCTTTCATAACTCCTACAACCAACAGCTATAGGTTTAGCAGTCTGATCAGGCCCCATATTAACAACTTCAATATTAGCATCTTTTGTTGTAACAAGCCCTCTATTATCTCTAACATATGCCCTAATTATCAATATTTGTGGATCCATTCCAAAATTACACTGATATACAGGCTGATCGCTCCATTCAGTTGAATGTACTGATTCACCAACTGAATTAAAAGCTTCAAATCTATAAAGCAATCTGTCTCCATCAAGGTCTTCTCCTTTTACTCTAAATTCTATGTCTCTAGAAGAAGGAATTTGATACATTTCAGGTATATGAACATCAAGTGTTGGGGGGTGATTCTCTGTTGTAATTCCTCCATCATTTCCAGCATCTTCAATATCTACTCCTGAACCGTCATAAGAATCATTAGCATCATAACTTCCATCTACATCTCCTGCATCATAACCACCAGGTCCAGTTGGTCCTGTAGGCCCTGTTGATCCTCCATCTTCACTTCCAGTATTGTTTGCATCTTTAGAACCAGTATTATTATTTCCACTATCTATTCCAGGTCCAGTTGGTCCTGTAGGCCCAGTAGCACCTCCACCATTTGTGTTTCCAGCATCACGAACATCACTATAACCGCTATCTCTAGTATTATTTACATTCTTAGAACTTCCGCACGCTATTCCTAACGAACTTACTCCAAGCAATAACATGCTTCCAAGTATTCTTTCTAGTCTATTCATCATATAATTCTTCCCCCAATCTATATATTATTTAAGCCTTACCTTATTTATATAGTTTTCCACTCCTAAATAGTAACTACAAATTAAAACTTTTAATCATTAACTTTTTTTAATAATATAAAAGCTCTCGCTCGTAAACTCTACCTTCTCAAACTCCAAACTCAACCTCTTAAGCATAGCCTCAAACCACTTCCTTCTAGGAAAATTCATCTTCCTGTTATTAATACCTAAATTAGAAAATGACACAACTATATACTTACTTCTCAATTTTTTAATTAGCTCTTCAGTTATTTTATGTCCTTTAACATCCAGGCTATCCAACAGTTTAAACATGAAGCAGACATCAGTCTTTGGAAAATCATTAAGTTCAGTAATATCCCCAATTATAATCTCAAACTTGAAATTATTATCAGATAAATACTTTCTAATATACTCGCAATCATGCAATGTTAGCTCATTTACATAATAGTAAACTTCCTTTCCTATCAAGTCATAGCTTAAAGTATTCACCCCTGCACCAATATCCAGCAGAGTTCTAGGCTTTCCAGTAATGCTGAATATCTTTTTGTAGACTTCTTCGTATATTTCTTTTCTCTCATCAGATGACTTATGTGAGATTATATCCCCATATTTTTTCCAGAACTGACCGTACCTTTTATTCAGTTCGTTTCTTGTGAGTTTAATTATTTTTTCTTTGTCTTTTTCTTTTAAAATATTTTTATTCAGCTTTATTCTGAGCCTGTCCTCCCTTCTTAATATTATGTCTAAGAACTTTTCTACATAAGAGTCTCCTAGTTTGTCCAGAGACTTTTTTTCTTTTACTTTTCTGATTATATCTTCTCTCAAACCCACTTTATTTTACTTTTAGTTGTCTGTTATAAAACTTTGTTTTTAAGTTCTTTTTGAGAATTATTTCATTTGCCAAATGCTTGTTTTTGAGAAATTTAATCTTGCAAAATTTTCCTTACACAAACTATAAATCAAGAATTTTGACAGATAGACAATTATATCAATTAAAAAAATAAATAAGCTAAAGCATCTAGAGGGCTAGAGCTTTAGCTTGATTATATTTTAGGGCATTCTTGTGGGGGTAGAAAAGAATTCTACGCTACAATAAGAAGGTGTGCCCTAAAAAGCATGATGCTTAATATTTCCCGTGTACCATGTCTATTCCAAGCTCCCTGCCCATTGTTCTTGATTTCTCAAGTGACCCCTTATGAGTCATCTCTCCTCTTCCAAGCACATACGGACTTTGTACTCCTGTAATTATGGTCATTACCCTTATCTTCCCTTTCATAGCATCGTCAACTCTTGCTCCCCATATGCAGTTTGCATCAGGATCCAATGATTCTGTTACTAGCTCTCCTATGCGGTTTACTTCATCCAGAGTCATGTCATTACCGCCGCTTACATGTATCAGCGCTCCTGTTGCTCCTTTGTATGAAACATCAAGCAATGGGTTAGTTAGTGCTCTCTTCGTAGCTTCTTCCACTCTCTTTTCTACGTCGCTTTCTCCACCTCCAACTACTGCCCCTCCACCATTTGTCATTATAGCTTTTACGTCTGCATAATCAAGGTTTACCAAGCTTGGCACTGCTATTATCTCAACTATCCCTTTAATCATTGTAGCCACAAGCTCATTAGCTACTGCAAATGCCTGCTGCACTGGCAAGTTTCCTGCTATCTGCACTAGCCTATTGTTGTCTATTACTATTACTGTGTCTGATACTGCCCTGAGTTGTTGTAATCCAAATTCTGCCTTGTCTACTCTTGCTCTTTCTATAGTGAACGGCGTTGTTACAGTTCCAATTACTATTGCTCCTGAATCTCTTGCTGCCTGCGCAACTACAGATGCACCACCTGTTCCTGTACCTCCGCCCATTCCAGCACATATGAATACCATATCAGAATTTTTCAGCGTGTCTTTGATTTCTGAAATCTGCTCTTTTGCAGCTTCCATACCAATATTAGCATATCCTCCAGCTCCAAGTCCTCTTGTTAAGTCTCTTCCTATTAGTATTTTCTTGTCCGCGCTCATCATGTCAAGGTGCTGCTTGTCTGTGTTCATAGCAACTATCTCTGCTCCCTTTATTCCCTTCTTGTAGAGCCATGTAGTCATGTTGCTACCTGCACCGCCAATGCCTAGAACCTTTATGTTCGCATGCCCTATCTGTATGTCTTGGTCTATACTGTTTTGTGCACTTTCCAATGCACTTTGTATGATAAATTCCATTCTCTTTTTACCCCCGTATTTTTTTGTTGTTTTTTTAATATATATGTTGCACCACAATAATACTTTTATTTAAGTGCATACATTTACTTCTTTAGAATTCATTTTAACTTGCCCAAGTTCGAAATGGATTTGCATAGCTATAACTGAACTTAATTGCCAAACAGAAGTTCAATTCAATGCCCAAATAGTTTTATTGCCCAATAAAACTAATTTTGATATTGAACTTAAATATTATTAATTATCTGGCAACATTGAATATATAAATATTTTCTTGATGTAACATATACTTTATATGCATTATCGTTATAATACTCATAAAGTTCATATTATAATAGCATTTACTTGAATTTATTGATTAAATCTTGCACTTTTTGCGGAGAATTTTATAAAATTGAGTTCTTTTAAAAAAGATAATGGCTGAATATTTTGAGCTTTCTAAGAAATTAATCCAATAAAAAGATTGCCCAGATTTTTCTGTAAATAGTCCTTGATTCTGCCTGCTTTATACAAAAACCTCTCCGAACCAAAACATTTTTATCCAAACAAAGATTTTAATAAATATATGGACTACTCCAAGCTTGCGAATTACTACGATGATCTTGAAAAGACACCTAAAAGACTTGAGAAAATATATATAGTAACTAAAATTCTTAAAGATGTAATTAAAGAAGAAAACCCAGAACCTATAATAAATTTAATAAGAGGCAATGTTTTCCCTTCATGGGATGAAAGAAAGATCGGTGTTTCTGATAAACTTTTGATAAAGGCCCTGGCTACATCAACAGGCACTTCAGCAGATAAGATTGTAAAATTGTTTTCAAAAGTTGGGGACTTGGGAGACGTTGCCCTTAAGCTTGTAGAAAACAAGAAACAGACAACTTTGCACACAAAAAAACTAACAACAGAATTAGTTTACAACAACATAAGAGCCTTAGCTGAACTGGAAGGCACGGGAACTGTAAACAAAAAAATTTCATTAATAAATGAACTGCTGACTTCAGCCTCTCCACTGGAAGCGAAGTTTATAATCAGGCTCATGCTTGAACAGATGCGCACAGGAACTGCTGAGAGCACTTTAAGAGATGCTATTGTGTGGTGTTTTTTTGATGATAAGCTTAAGATTTCCTACAACAAAGAATCTAACGAGCTTGAGCTTCCTGGCAACAACAGAAATGAATATGATTTGTTTGTGAAGAAAGTCCAGCACGGCTATGACATAACCAACGACTATGCTGAGGTCTTTAGAATAATTAAAGAACAAGGTATTAGCGGCCTTGAAAAAATAACATTAAAAGCAGGCAAACCTATTAATGTAATGCTGTTCCAGAAAGCAGAAAATATAGAAGATGCTTTTAAGATGGTTGGCAGGAATTGCGGGTTTGAGTACAAGTATGACGGCTTCAGGCTTCAGATTCATAACAACAACGGAAAGATAACGCTATACACAAGAAGGCTAGAAAACGTTACAAGACAGTTCCCTGATGTTGCTGAGACAGTAAAAAAAGGAGTGAAAGGAAATAATTTTATCCTTGATTCTGAAATTATCGGCATAGATCCAAAGACTAAGAAGTGGCTTCCTTTTCAGTCTGTATCCCAAAGAATCAAGAGAAAGTACGATATTGAAAGAATAATTAAGGAAGTTCCTGTAATGATCAATGTTTTTGATGTGATGTCTTATAATAACGAAAGTTTGATAAATGCTCCTTTTAGCAGGAGGAGGCACATTGTTGAAAAAATAGTTTCTGTCGTTCCTGAAAATATCCAGCCAGCAAAACAGATTGTAACTGACAATATTGAAGTTGCAGAAAAATTCTACAAGGAATCTTTAGCTCTGGGCAATGAAGGAATCATGGCTAAAAATCTTGAAGCTTTGTACAATCCGGGTTCCAGAGTCGGCCATGGTGTAAAGATTAAACCTGTGCTTGATACTCTGGACCTTGTTATCGTGAAGGCTGATTATGGCGAAGGCAAGAGAGCAGGCTGGCTTACTTCTTACACTGTCGCCTGCTATGATGATGACAAAAATAACTTTCTTGAAGTCGGTAAAGTCAGCACAGGACTGAAAGAAAAAGAAGAAGGAACCACTTTTGAAGACATGACTAAAATGCTGAAGCCTTTGGCTGGCATCCAATCTGGAAAAGAAGTTATCATAACTCCCAAAGTAGTTATAGAGGTAGCATATGAAGAAGTGCAGAAGAGCCCAAGTTATGCTTCAGGCTTCGCATTACGCTTCCCAAGATTCATCAAGATAAGATTTGATAAGCCTTTAAGCGAGATCAACACTGTAAAAGATATAAAAAAAATGTTTGATACACAGCGTGGGAGAAACCTTAAATCTTGAGTTTACATTTAATTAAATCACTATTTCTGTCTAATTTAGTGAAATATTTTATTAAAAACATTTAAATATTAGTTTATTACTACTTATACAAAAAAGCACCATAAAATAAAAAAGGTGATCGTAGGAGGGTTTTGGATGATAGTTAGTGAAGAACTTATGAGTAAGTTAAGGAGATATTTTAATCTGAATCTTTATGAGGTTCGTGTATGGACTGCATTGCTTTCTAGAGGAGTTTCAACTGCTGGAGAACTTTCCACAATTGGTCACGTTCCTAGATCTAGAGCTTATGATGTTCTTGAGAGCCTTGAAAAAAAAGGATTTGTGATCATGAAACTTGGCAAGCCAATTAAGTACATAGCTGTTGAGCCTAATGAAGTCGTTGAGAGAGTTAAGAAACTGATACAACAAGAAGCAGACACCAATGTACATAAGCTCAAGGAGCTCAATAATAATGATGTTCTTAAAGAGCTTGAGACTTTGCACAAGCAGGGCATTGAATACATTGACGCTACTGACCTTTCAGGAGCAATAAAGGGTAAGCATAACCTTTACACCCAGCTAGAAACTATGATCAAGGCTGCAGAAAAATCTGTGACAATAGTCACTACATCCAAAGGTCTAATAAGAAAAGCAGAAGCTTTGAAACCTTTATTGCACAAGCTTAACAAAAAAGGAGTTAACATAAAAATTGCAGCTCCCCTTACTAAGGAAGCCTCTAACGTTGTTAAAGATTTAAAAGGTGTTGCTGACATTAGGGACTCAGGAGACAAGCTTAATGCAAGATTCTGCGTTGTTGATGGCAGAGACTTATTATTTATGCTAATGCATGATGATGATGTCCATCCAACTTACGATGTCGGCGTCTGGGTAAATACTCCTTTCTTTGCAGGTGCTTTAGAGAACATGTTTGACCTTGCATGGAAAGATTTGGAACCAGCTTCCAAAAAACTCAAGGAATAATCTTTTATTTTTTTATTCAATCCTAATAATAATATTCCTTCATTTTCTATGTCTAAAAATGGAGAAGAAAACGGAAAGAATGCACTTAATCCTGATGTATGAATGTTTCTTTTCATTGTAATACTCATTTAGTTTTGCCTTAAGAAATTCTCTTCTTATAATCTCTTTCTTCATTCATATCACCACCATTAATTTCAGGGATAAACCCTGTATTAAGTGGTGCAGAATGTCACTAACCTACACACCTAAAGAAATTCCGAAAGGAATAAAAACACCAAAAAACAAACCCCTTTTATGAAATTAAAAGACAAGGTTGCTTTAATAACCGGATCCAGCAGAGGGATAGGAAGAGCAACTGTACTACTTTTTGCTAAAGAAGGAGCAGAAGTAGTCATTAATTATAAAAATTCTGAAGAAAAAGCCAACAAGCTTGTTGAAGAAATAAAAAAATTTGGTTCAGATGCTATCGCAATTAAATGCGATGTTTCAGAAGAAAACGAAGTTAAATCAATGGTCGAAAAAACAATTAATAAATTTGGAAATATTGACATTCTTATCAATAATGCAGGAATTGTTTATGATGTAC
>CAYJAX010000012.1:0-10784 GCA_964368545.1 Candidatus Woesearchaeota archaeon
GTGTGCTCTTCCGATCTATAAATCTCGCCGTCAGGAAATTTACTAACTCTTAATTCTGAATACTCACAGTTCAATATTTTAGAAACTTTTCTGGATAAATTCTTAGAATTTGAACACCCAACTATTATCATCATAACCTCTTAATCAGATAAACAGTATATAAAATTATTCCTGATAGTAATCACAACCAATAATAAGACAAAACTCAGCTTTCTTCAATTCTTTGCCAAGATAAGCAGCATGTTGCATAACATTAAACCACTTCAAATTGTTTTTTTCAGAATAATCAAAAACAGCATTATAAATATCCTGTGCCTTAATACCTCTAAACTCCTTTAAAATAACATGCTGATAGTTACAAACAGCAACTCCAATCTCGTTAGTGTCCCTATATACCCTAATCAAAACATAACAACCATCATCGTTCTTATGATCCTTGTAACCGTCAAATGACTTACATTTTATGACTTCAAAATCATCAGCAACATTCTTGTCCTTAACCCATGAAGGCCTGTAGTTTTCTGCCATAATATTAATCCAAAATAACAAAAGTATAAAAGACTTATGGAAAAGTTTTTATAGCAAGGTTAATGTAGAAACACAATGGTGTTTGAAGATCTAGTAAGTCCAGAATCAGCAAAGAACCATCCACTAAAACTTTTATTTATAGGAATAGGATTCTCGATATTATCTGTGCTTTTCAGCCTCTGGGTATTCAAGCAGGAAGCCAGCCTTGTAATGGTGTTCTTGGTAGTTGTGATGGTAATGCCACTAATGTACTTTACACTAAAAGAAGAGGAAGAAGAGGATCTAAGTTACAGACAAGAACTATGGGTGTTAAAAGAACACATGAAAGCAGTAAAGTTCTTGCTCTACTTATTCATCGGATTTGTTATAGGATTCTCACTTTTTTACTTGTTATTGCCAGACCACACAATAAGAGAGTTGTTCGGAATGCAGTTGAGAACAATAGAAAACATAAACAGCAACATAATAAGCGGAAAAAATGTAGGTTTTGGAACATTGGTATCAATATTAAACAATAATTTCAGAGTCTTATTATTCTGCCTGCTATTCGCGTTCTTTTTCGGAGCAGGATCAATATTCATACTTGCATGGAATGCTTCAGTAATAAGCGCAGCAGTTGGAACATACTTTAGAAACGCACTGTCAGACTATGCACACCTAATAGGCTTCACAAAAGGAGCAATCTACCTAAACTTATTTGTCGCAGGAATTTTAAGATACATGATACACGGAGTCTTTGAGATAGCAGCATACTTTGTGGGTGCACTAGCAGGAGGGATAATCTCAATGGCTGCAGTTAACAGCAGCTACAGAATGCTTAAATACAAGAGAATAATTTCAGACGTCACAGTCCTAATACTGATAGCAGCAGGGCTGTTAATAATTGGGGGATTAATAGAAGTTTATATTACGCCATTACTCTTCTAGCACAATACATGGAAGATAAAATAAGAGAAAGAAAAGAACAGATAAAAAATTTTCTTATTAAAAACTATAATTACATACAATATTTAGCGCTAGCTGTAATAATCTGGATCGGAGCCTACATAAGATCCAGAAACCTGGAAATTCTAAAAGATGTTACAACAGGAAAATACATATCGCTAGAGCTAGACTCAACTTTGTTCTTAAGATATGCAGAATATATAGCAGAACACGGAAAACTTAATGCAGTAGACATGATGCGAAGCTTTCCTTTCGGAGCAGACATATCAGGACTTGCTAAGTTCACATCATATTTCGTAGCCTACCTTTACAAAATACTACACTTTTTCAGCTCAACAATAACTGTTGCTTATACAAACAACATATATCCAATAGTTGCTACAGCAATAATGACAATATTCATGTTTCTTCTGCTTAGAAGACTGTATGATTACAAAGCAGGACTAGTCGCAACATTAATACTGAACGTAATGCCTTCATTCTTGTTCAGAAGCCTTGGAGGAAGCTCAGATCACGACATACTTGGAATGCTTTTCATATTCATGGCATTCTACTTCTACACTTTAGGATGGCAGTCAACAAAAAGAAGATTTAACATAATCTTCGGAGCAATAGCGGGATGTGCAACAGGAATGGGATTATTTACTGCAGGATCCTCAAGCTTCATATTTGTAGTAATAGGAATATTCTCATTAATAGAAATATTCCTGAACAAGTTTGAGAAAAAAGATTACTACACACTATTTTCATGGCTTGCAGTCTCAAGCATAATACTAGAATTCAGATCTGATGTATCTTTAATAGTGCTATTCTTCTCTGTGAGCACAGGAACTGCGTATTTTGCATTATTAGCCTCAACAATAAATTACTTCGTATTCAAGAAAAATTTCCTAAGAAAATTAAAAGAAAGATACGAAAAATACCTTACAAAAATGCCAGAAGGAGCGACAAGCTTTGCAATAGCATTATTTGTAGCAATTATAGCATCAATATCATTAGCAGGACCAAAATTCATAATAGGAAAACTAGGAGAAATAAGAGACATACTTTTCAAGTCATTCTCCCTAACAAGGTGGGCACTGACAGTTGCAGAAAATAAAAGGCCTTATGTAGCAGACTGGATAGGAAGTTACGGTACACTCTATGTTTATTTATTCATCTTCGGGACAATACTAATATTTTATCATGCAGTAAAATCACTTAAATCAGCTAAAAAACTCACAGGACTATACGCACTCTTCGTTCTCGGGTACATATTCTCAAGATACTCCAGCAACTCAGAATTCAACGGCGAGACAGGACTTGCAAAGCTAGTGTTCTTCGGATCAATAATAATCTTTGCAGGTGTTGTAATTTATGGGTATCTGAGAATGTACTATAAAAAACATGAAGACTTTGAAAACATAGTCAAAATAGACAAGAGGCATGTTTTCTTACTTGTATGGTTCCTAGTGTTTGTTTTTGCAGCGACATCGGCAATAAGATTCCTGTTTGAATTATCTGTAATAGTCTCAATATTCTCTGCAATAGTTTTAGTGTATATTTTCAGTTATTTATCTGAGAAAAACACATTTTATTACAAAGCTATAGGAATATTATTCATTGTTCTTGTTTTGTTCAGTCCATTTTCATTTGCTAAAGGACTTGTATTGGCAGATTACGACAGAAGCTTAGGTCAGGCAAGAGTGAGCGGGGCAGGATACAGTCAGCAGTGGCAGTATGCTGGAAAATGGGTCAGAGAAAACACTCCTGAAAATGCAGGATTCATACACTGGTGGGACTATGGATACTGGGTGCAGTCAGGATTTAGAAGACCAACAGTTAGTGACGGTGGAAACTTCTTTGGATGGTGGAACTACCTGACAGCAAGACATTTGTTAACAGCACAAAACGAAGATGAACCGCTAAAATTCTTAAAATCCCACAATGTGAGCTATTTCCTGGCAGTATCAGACGAAATAGGAAAATATCCAGCATACTCATCAATAGGAAGCAATGAAAACTATGACAGGTACGCATTCATAAGTACATTTGTGTTAAATCCGAGCCTGACAGAAGAGAAAAGAAACCAAACAATACTTGCATATACGGGAGGGCATCCACTTGATGAAGACTTAGTAATAAATGGGAAAGTCCTGCCTGCAGGCTCGGCTGGAGTGGGAGCAGTTTTGCTACCAATAAAAACATCAAGCGATGGAAGAGTGGCAGAACAAGTTTCACAGCCAATAGCAGCAGTAATATACCAAAACCAAAGATACGACCTGCCTATGAGATGCATATATCTAGACAAGCTTTACGAGTTTGAGGATTATCAACTAGACAGCTGCCTGAGAATAATCCCTGTAATAAGCGATGGAGGAAATGTGAACCAGTTGGGGGGAGGATTGTTTTTAACTAAGAGAGTAAATAACGGATTATTTGCAAGATTCTACATACTAAACCACAAGTCGAAACACTTTGATTTAGTTTATGATGACTCTGACAAAGTGCCGTTAGCATTCTACCAAGGAAGAATTATAGGACCAACAAGAATATGGAAAGTAAACTACCCAGATGATTTACAAATTATAGAAGAAGAATACAAATATTATACAAGAACAGATTATCCTGACATAAGGCTGACAAAACCAGCTTAGAATAATTCTTTAACAACTTTTATTAACTTTATGCATAACTTTAGCATTCTATAATGGAAAAAGGAACTAAAAAAATAATAATCCTGTACTTTATTTTCATAGCAGTTAAGATATTATTATCATTTCTAATTTCAGGACCGTCAGTATTTGGTGATGAATATGTTTATTCAAAACTAGCATCTTCAATACACACCAGCCTAGAATACACAATACACAACATTCATGTAAGCACACCAGTACCTCTCTATCCAATGCTTATATCACTAAGCTACTTCTTTAATGATATAAATTTAATCTACTTTGTTATAAAACTGATAAATATCATAATAATATCACTCACAATATTCCCATTTTATTTCTTGGCAAGAAAATTCTTAGAAACTAAGGAGGCCTTGATAATATCTTTCATAGCAATGCTAATGCCTATGATGTTCAATACAAACTTTTATGTAATGTCTGAAAACTTGTACTATCCACTATTTGCAAGCTTTATTTATTTCTTATATTGTGCACTAAATGATAATTCATTAAGTAAATGCATTTATTCAGGAATAATCCTAGGCTTAATGTTTCTTACCAGAGCAATTTCTGCATTCATAATTCCGGCTTTTCTCTTAACTTATATAATACTTAGAAAAAAAGTAAAATTTACGATAGTTATATCACACTATTTAAGCGCTTTAATAATTGTAGTGCCGTGGTTCTTAAGAAACGGGATAATGTATGGGTTCACACCACAAGGACTCTTAGGATTCTATAGCGTAGCAGGACAAAAAGCAATAACAACAGTAACAGAACTTTTAGGACCATTCATAAACTGGATAATAATATATTTAGGCTATGCAATAATAGCAACAGGATTCTTTTTCGGAACATACTATTTCCTGGGATTTTACATAAAAGAAAATAAATACAAAACATTCTTTGCTCTAAGCACAGTTCTCTTATCTTTGATAATCATAGCTGCAGCAAACGAGTCAGCATCAACAAGAATATTTTACGATACAATATTCAAATATTTTACAAGAAGACCAATAGGAAGATACGTTGATCCAGCAGCACTAATATTACTGCTTGGTGGATTTATAACATATGTTAAGCTGGGATTCAAGAAAATTAAATTCCTAAAGGCTAGCATAATCTCCGCAATAGTGCTTGTAATAAGTGCACAATTAACTATAGCTCCATTATTTCCATTTAACAATCAATCACTAACATTATTAGGAGCAATTAATTACGCAGCTCATTACGCATTAGGCATCAGCGTTGAGAAATTCAGTATTTTAATATTCGCATTATTCTCTTTAATATTCATGATTTTTATAATAGTATTTAATTTAGAAAGTGTAGCAAAAAAAGCAGTGAAAATAACAGCAGCCTTCTTTATCATCACTACAATAATTGCGTTCAGCGTAAGTGTAAAAACTTTGACTATCTGGGCAGAATCAGAGCAGTTAAAACTAAGTAAATTCATAGGAGAAAATTATCCAGGTGCAAATATACTTTTTGATGAAGAAAACTGCGTAGAAAAAGTAAGCAGAGAAGACTACAAGGCAATATGCCAAAAAGACAAAAGAAATTCAATAATCGGGTACTGGATCAACAGTAATATAACTGTAGGAAGCACCAAAAACCTTGAAGATTACGATTATATACTTACGAGCAAAAAACTTGACTACAAAATAATAAAAGATATAAAAGGAGAACTATTTTTTTACTCAGTTGAAAAATGAAAGTCATAATAACAATCCCTGCATATAATGAGGCTGAAAGCATAGGAAAAGTAGTCTCAGACATAAAGAAAAACATGGATAACTCGAAATATAAATATTCCATACTAGTAATCGATGACGGAAGCAAAGACGGGACAGCAGAGCCAGCAAGAAAAAATGGGGCCATAGTCTATTCCCATCCACATAATTACGGCCTGGCAGAAACTTTCAGGACGGGAATTTCTAAATGCTTAGAGTCAGGAGCTGATATTATAGTACACATGGATGCTGATGGACAGTATAAAGCAGATGAAATAACAAAATTGATAGAACTAATAGAAAAGAAAGAGGCTGACTTGGTGTTAGGATCCAGATTCAAGGGAACAATAGAAGAGATGCCATTAGTCAAAAGACTCGGGAACAAGGCATTTTCAATAGTAATATCAAGCATTATAAATATCAGAGTAAGCGATTGCCAGACAGGATTCAGAGCTTTCACAAATGAAGTAGCTAAAAAAGTAAACATAATATCAGATCATACTTATACACAAGAGCAGATAATAAGAGCAGTAAGAGAAAAATTCAGAATCAGAGAAGTGCCTGTCTACTTTGCTAGAAGAAAATCTGGCAGAAGCAGACTAATAAGCAACCCATTCCAGTATGCTGTAAAAGCATGGATAAATATATTAAGAATATACAGAGACTACGAACCACTAAAATTCTTCTGGAGAATAGGATTCACTTTCCTACTATTCGGATTTGGAATCGGATTCTGGCTTGTACTTTTATTTATTACAGAAGGCAAGATAGGGCACATACCTTCTACTATACTCAGCATGCTATTAATAGTTGTAGGTCTGCAGATAATAATATTCGGATTTTTGGCTGATATGAAAAGCAGAGAATAAAGAAAGAAATTAAATTAAAACTATTATCTAATGAAGAGATAAGGGGGCAAGAAATAACTAAAATGGAACTAGCAGAAATTAAATTTTTATCTAAAGGTTATAGTAGTCCAATACCAACAACAATTTATGGAAATATGGTTGTAATACTTGTATGGAAAATGCCTTTAACTGAAATTAAAGTTCTGGAAGGAATAACACCTACTGCTGTTGATGTAATGGGAAAAAGAGTACAAAGAAATTAAAACAATTTTACCAGAAGAGTTCTTAAAAATAAATTTTTAAGTTTTAGTCATCCCCTATTTTTCCTAGTAGTTCTTCAATAAAAAACTTTTGTGACATAACAGATCAATAAAATATATAAATAAAGCAATCTGACACTTATTTATGATATCGAAAGAACTGCTGAAAGCGCAGGTAACTTACAGGCTAGCGAGGAGAAACTTAATACAGACACCAAGGCCTCTAACTCTAACTTACTCAGTAACCAGCGCATGCCAGTCATTATGCAAGAGTTGCAACATAGGATTGGTTTACCAGAAGAATCCGAAAGAAATGCTGAAGGGAGACATGACAATAGATGAGGTAGAAAAAATATTCAAAAGCATCGGACATGTATATTTCTTTAACATAAGTGGGGGAGAGCCTTTCCTAAGAACAGACATAGTAAAAATAGCAGAGCTGGCATGCAAGCATCTAACTCCTAAAGTCATACACACGCCTACAAATGCGCTAATGCCTTCAGTAATAGAGAGAAAAACAAGAGAAATATTAGACATGATGAGGCAGAACGGATATGAAGATGTAATATTCACTATAAAGCCTTCTTATGATGGTATAGGAAAGCAGCATGATCACATAAGGGGAGTTCAAGGCAACTATGAAAAATTAATGGACACACTACATAGACTTATCGAATTGAGAAAAGAATACAAAAATTTGCATGTCGGATTAGGAACAGTAATCTCCAAAATGAACATGAAAGAAGTTGACAAAATAATAAAAAATGTGGAGAGCCTGCCATTAGATACTTACATAAGCGAAGTAGCAGAAAACAGAGTGGAAATGTTCAACCTGCAGGACGAGATTACACCAAGCTGGGAAGAATACAGAGACGCAATACAGCACTTTAAGGATTATGCTAAAAGAGACATGAAAAACAAAAAAGGACTACAAAAAAGCACACAAGCATTCAGATTAGTCTATTATGACTTAGTCATAGAAACTCTGAAACAGAAAAAGCAGATAATACCGTGCTATGCAGGAATATCTAATGTGCACATAAGTCCAAAAGGAGAAGTGTGGCCTTGCTGCATACTAGCTGGATCAAAATCAATGGGCAACATAAGAGATGCAGGCTATGACTTTGACAAAATATGGCACTCTGAAAAAGCTGAAGACGTGAGAAGATTTATAGAAGAAGAAGGCGGCTGCGGATGCCCGCTAGCTAACCAGGCATATTCAAACTTACTAATGCATGCGCCATCACTATTGAAAGTCCTAAAGAACATAATACTAAACTAAGCTTTTGTAAACATCTTCAGTCTCCTTGACCATTCTTCCTATAGAAAACTTTTCTTTTACTAAATTATTGCCGTTTTCTCCCAAAACTCTAGCCCTGTCTGAGTCATTAAATAAATCTATAATACTTTTTGATATAGCATCATGATTTTTAGGAGGAACAAGATAACCAATTTCAGGAGTTATTATATCAGAAACTCCGCCAACATCTGCACCTATTACAGGAGTCTTTGCAGTCATAGCTTCCAAATAAACCTGGCCGAAGGCTTCCATAACAGACGGCATAACAAAAACATTAGCTTTTTTATAATAACCTACAAGCTCATCCTGGGGAATGTGATCTATAAAATTTACTCTGCAGCTCAAATCATGTTTTCTTAAGAAGTTATTCATCTTTTTCTTGTAGATCCAGGAGGAATTACCTATAATTGTAAAAGTAGAGTCAGGAAATTTCTTGACTATCTCGGGAGCAGACTTTAGTACATAAATCGCGCCTTTCCTCTCAGCATTAGGACCGACGAAAAGAACATTGTGGCTAAAATATTTATTCTTCGGAGGATCTGACTCAAACCTCGAAGTATTGATTCCCCTATTTACTACAGCGATCTTTGAAGGGGGAATATTACTATCTTTAAGTATTATATCCTTGACGAAATTAGTATTAGGAATTATCTTATCACAATCCCTCAACGCCTTAAAATAAAAATTTTTCATAATATTATGGTGAAAATACCTCACTGGGAAATCTGTAGTAAACTCAAAATTGAATGGATTGAAAGATGATCCAATAATATAATAATCATTAACTGAAATTACAGTCTTCAAGTGATTATTTAAATATCTGTAGTCCAAAAATGCACCGTCTCTCAGAGTTAAAGAATGGAGAACGTTGTAATCTTTCAGGTTTATATTTTTTAGATATTTCCTTGCCTTCATAGAGAATAAAGACTTCTTATCAATGAAACTCCTGTTAACACTTGATTCTGAAGACGAAGAAGTGTCTAACTTTATTATTTTTATATTACTATTAATTTCTTCCTTTATACTCCCTTTATGATCTGCAGTTATCAGAGTTATTTCATGCTTATTTAGATTATTCAATAAATTCAGAGCGTACATGCCTGTACCTGCCAGAGGATACGGCGGGAATTCAAAAGCCACAAAAAGCAATTTTAAAGATTCCATGCAAAATTAGAATTGGGAAAATTATTAAAAAGTTATCTGTAGCTGCATATGCAATAATAAACTCTTACAAATAGAGAAAAAGATAGAATTAATGGCATCAGAATTACTGCTAATTTTATTTCTAGTACTTCTCAAAAATAATATTCTCATCTTTAATCCCCAATTCTTTTAGGTAATTAGTAACATCGTGAATCATCTGCGCAGGACCACAAATATAAAACAAGCCTTCCATCTCACTAATCTTATTTTTTAAGTATTCAAAATTAATTCTTTTATTATCGCCTTTCCATTTATCGTCCTTAGTTGCAACATAATCTATTCTTATATTTGAATTAGTAAGCGCAAAAGTGTCAAGCTCAACTTTGAAAGCAAACTCTTCTGATTTTTTAACGCTGTATATCAGATGAATATTCTGGTTGGTCCTGTTCTGCATTATCTGCCTAATCATTGAAATGAAAGGAGCAATCCCTGAACCTCCAGCAATCAAAGTAATTTTTTTAGCATTATAATCAAGCAAGGCCATGCCATAAGGACCTGAAATTTCTAAGTCATCACCTTCCTTAATGGATTTGAACAAATAATTCGAGACAACGCTCTCAGGATTATGCTTGATAAGTATTTCTAGAAGAGTGGCAGCTTCAGGAGGAGTAGTAACAGAAAAATACCTTGTCTCATTATTTATATCCATGTCTTTCCTATTAATATGAAGCGCTATGGACTGTCCCGGAATGAAATTTATTTTACCATAAGGAATCATCCTAATAAGCCTTAAATTATAACTAACATATTCTGTCTCTAGTACAGACGCACCAATCTTGTTTAGTTCCATACGAATCGAAGTAAAAATATTCATTAAAATAGTTTATTGTGCCGTAGGCAGGGGTTTTATTAATGGAATTTTATCATCCTAAACTGAATTAAATACAGCTTATTTTTAGCATAGTTTGAATGTGCACGTATGTAGAAATGTTTATAAATACGCTAAAAATCCAAAAACATACAATCTGAAAATAACAAAATGGCTAAAGAGAAACCACATCTAAACGTAGTATTCGTAGGTCATGTAGATCATGGAAAAAGCACTTGCGTAGGCAGGCTCATGTATGATGGCGGAATAATAAGCGAGCAAGACATGAGAAAACTAAAAGAAATAGCACAGCAAGTAGGAAAAGTGGGATTTGAGTTTGCATTTGTAATGGATAACCTGAAAGAAGAGAGAGAAAGAGGAGTAACTATAGACTTAAATCACAAGAGATTCACAACACAAAAATATGACTGCACAATAATAGATGCTCCAGGACACAGAGATTTCATAGAGCACATGATCTCAGGAGCAAGCCCAGCAGATGTTG
>CAYJAX010000013.1:0-10671 GCA_964368545.1 Candidatus Woesearchaeota archaeon
TGTTGATGACTCGCAATTCAATGATTGGCTTATAGTAACATTATATTATGCATTATATCATGCGGTTTTAGCATTAATAGTTAAAAAAGGATATTCTTCTAAAAATCACACAGCAAGTCTTGTTTTTCTTATAAAAAATTATTCACAACTTAAAGAAGACATTTTTTTAGTTCATGAACTCTCAATTAAGAAAGAAGATGTAGAATTATATACAAAATTAAAAGAAGACAGGCATAAAGCAAGTTATGAATCAAAAGTTAATTTTACCTCTAAAAACATACATGATTATAAACAAAAAGTCAAGGATTTTATCCAAAAAGCAGAAGAACTGGTACAATGAAAAAACTCATAACTGAAGAATATGTTGAGGAGAATGTTTTGGATATTCTCAAGAATCTTGATTATGATATAATCCGAGGAAGCAATGAGGTGCATACTTAACTTCCATGTAGGATTATAGTTCATACGAAGATTTAACATTATAGCAGCAAAGCTGCGAGGTAAACCACAGAAGGGAATTTAGCATATCACCTGTATTCGACTTTAGAATCATCACCCGTTATTGCGACAGAGAGAATTTTGCAAAAATATTTAAATTAGGTTTGCATAAAAAAAGAACATGTCTAACAACAGCATAACATTACACAGAGTACTTAAGGCGACACCTGAAAAGGTTTATCGCGCCTTTACCGAATCTAATGCTCTTACATCATGGATTCCTCCCTATGGGTTTATATGTGTTGTTCATAGTATGGATGCGAGACCTGGTGGTAATTACAAGATGTCTTTCATCAATTTTTCCACAGGCAATGGACATTCTTTTGGCGGAAAATATCTGGAAATCAAGCCGAATGAGTTCTTAAAGTACACCGACAAATTTGATGACCCTAATTTGCCCGGAGAAATGGTAACTTCGGTCTGGCTCAAGAAAGTTTCCACTGGGACGGAACTTAAGGTCATTCAGGAAGGCATTCCGGCTGCTATACCAACTGAAATGTGTTATTTGGGATGGCAGGAGTCATTAGAAAAATTAGCGAAATTAGTTGAACCAGAAATTCCGGATGCTTGACTGCGGCTCATCAAGAAATGAAGTAGGGTAAACCTTGTTACACGTTTTAGAAAAGCAACATAGTTTTATTAACCTTTTTGCAATTCGTCTATAATTTAATTTGTGGCTTTTTATTTCTAGATCGGTCTGTTATATTATAGTATTATGAAATTATTTTTTCTGTTTTTGTTTTGGCAAGGTTGTCAAGAATATATTGTAAAAAGTCTGACTCTGGCATATCAACATAATATGAGACGATATTATCAATAATTTTATGTTTAATATTAAGGTTGGTTAATAATTTTTCAAAATCCGAATCAAGGCAAGTTTCAGGAATGCAGCACTTAAGTTTTCCGTGATTTGTAGAACAAGTTATAATAATCCTGTTTGATAACAATGCGGAATTGTGCTTGAATATTATGCTTGAGACTGTTTCTAATATTCTCTCGTCTATTTTATTTCCATAATTAACTAAAGTAATATTGTCTTTTGTTATTGTAAAACTTGAAGACTCTGTGAAGAATAAGTTCAAGGCATTGATTATGTTTAGCTTATATTCTCTTAATATTTCAAGAGCGCTGTTTTTAATCTGTTTGCAACCTAAACACTTGGCAACTGCATCTGAAGGCCTGTTAAGTGTAACGCATGCCTGTAAAAAATCTTTAAATTCCCTAAAATCTCTTAAAGGGCTGTTTGCTTCCTCACTATTAAATAAAATAATATCTTCCTTCTTAATATTATGATTAATTCCTAAAATATTGATAAATCTATTCATGTCCTCCTCCTCAAGGTCTATCATGCTGCAAAAACCGTCATCCTTGAATCCTATCCCGATTTCCTTGATTATGTTAATTGCGTTTTCTTCATAACCAGAAACTCCTAGAAGGAAAGGGTCTATGGAATATTCCAGGACTTTATGAAACTGCCGGGTATTTGAGCCGAATATGTTAAAGCCTTTTGACTTGGAAATTTTCTTTGATTCCAATGATTCTTTGAGAATATCACTCAATAGTTCATTATTTTTATCATAGAATGGAATTAAAGTAAGGTATGATAATTCAGATATAGGGTTGTGGAGTTGCTTAGCGACAAGATATGATGAAAAAACAGCAGAGAGGGTCACGTCAGCATTTAGTGTATTTGATATGAATAATTTGTTATTTGAAATTGAGAATAAATTCTTGTGCTCTATACTTATAATATTCTTTATGTTGGATCCGATGATCATTATATTATCGCAAGGATTGAGGCTTAATTCTCTAATTATTTTGTCGTTAAAGTCGCAGTAGAATGATAGAGAAAAATTACAGTTTTTTTGTGTTAATGCTTTCGCAAGAATAGAAGCAGATATTATGCCGTCAACTGATAGTTCAGCAGCGATCTTTACAGGCAGAATCAGAATAGAGTTTAGACTGTTTGCAAATATGTCTATGCTCTTTTGGAATTCTTCATCACCCATTGAATATTAAACAAGTTTTATTTGTTCTCTGTTATAAACCCAACTAGCAGGCAGTACGCTGTTCCTCTTGTAATATTTAGTAAGCCTTCTTATCTTTGACTCAGTTAGCAATAATCCTCTCTTTGCAAACATATCTTTTTTGTATTTAGCAAGGTGTTTGTTAAGGTTAATTTCTTTTTTTATGAGTTGCATCAAGTCTTCAGGGATCTCGCTTGTTAGTTTATGGTCCTTAAGCACTTTGCTTATTGATTTGTTTGTTATTGCCTTAATGCTTGGTATTCCGTAGCTGTCTCTTAGAATTATTCCGATGACTGCAGCGTTTTTGCCTGTCTTGTGCAATTTTATAACTAATTGCTCTACTTCTTCCTTTGTATAAGTAAGCCATGGTTTGATTATGTCTACTTTCGGCTTCTTTGATCCTGCCTTTCCCTTCTTTCGTGAATGCATTCTTGCCATTTCAAATTTAGAAAAATAGAACGGGTTTATAAAGGTTTTTAGAACGTCACTTTGTTGCATCTACGGGGCTTTTTAAGGACTAGCTGAAAAAGATAAAATTAATCTTTTCTTTTTTTAGCAATTTTCCATAACTGCTAAAAAAATTAATAATTAGTTGAATTTAGCCCCGCCAGGATTTGAACCTGGGTCTCAAGGTTTCTCCCATATACCAGAGCCTTGAATGCTTGGCCTCTACACTACAGGGCTATGCAATCATAATAATAGTCATAACTTATAAAGTTTTTTTAATTTATTTACAAATCACTTGGTAGTAAATCTCGTCTGTATTCTCTTGCTGTAGGTCAATGGATCTTTCTCAGAGATTATGTTCACAACATTAATATAAGGAAACAATTCTTTTTTTATGTGGTTAAAAAACTTATAGCCTTTTCTTGTTAAAGCCAAATTCTTACCATAATAGTCTATTATTTTCTTTTTCTCAAGTAATTCCAGATTCTTGTATATCGCCCTTTCTTCCTTACCGACAATTCCTGCTTTTATAACAGCTTCTATAAAAACAGCCTTGGATATAAAGACTTCAAGCTGCTTGTCTATGAGCTTTTTGTTAGCCTCTTCATACCACATTCCTAAAGTAAAGAGTATAAACTTTTCAGTGTTTGTCAGAGCCATGTTAAGTATTTATTTATATTGATATTTAATTCTTGCTATAAATCCAGAGAATCTATTGCTCTTCTTACAATAAGGTTAGAGTCTATATAAGCATATAGATAAGTAAATGGGTTTGGTGTACCTGTGCAGGTATTATAATATAACTTTCTTGAGGCATAATAATCACAGGATCTGAGAATTCTATTTAAACCATCAGCATGGGCGTCGTAAAGTTCTGTACCGTCTGTCTCTCTAATTATAAGGTCTGGATGACTAACAATTCTTCCCAGAGAGCCACCTATTACTCTACCATATTTTCCTATATTTTTGTAATCCAGAATTAATGTAAGCCCCTCTTCAGCTACAACAGTTCTTGTTTTGTCCTCTTCTGAATAAGTGCCATTGTCTTTAATGTACTTAACCAGCTTCTCAATTCTGGAACTGCGTGGTTCTCTTCTTTTATGCGGAGTAATTGCATTGCAAAGTAACGAAGAAGAGTGGAGTGCTGTTAAGAAAAGTGCTGTGAAGATAACATAAGGTTTGGTGCGCTTTATTATTCCCATTTTATTATTAGCCCCGCCAGGATTTGAACCCGTAATGACTATAGTTTATAGTAGGTTGTTCGTAATTTGTAGTTAACGAGTAAGTGGTTTGCAGCATTTCTTTGTCTAATTTTAGATTTTTCGAACCGATTTTATTGCTCATCTTTATGATATACCTCCAAAAATTCTATTGTATCTATTTCATGATGATATTTATATGAAAGCCTGAAATGCCCAATATAGACTTCCCTTGTTCCTTTTCTTGCATACATCATAGGTTTTCCTATTTCAGGATTTTGAATAATTTTTTCAATTTGTTTTTTTACTTGCTCTTTAAAAGTATTATTTTTTCTTTTTTCAATGTTTCTTTGAAAATCTTTATCATATATTACTTTTACCATTTTAACACTTTTTTAACAGTGCAACTACAGACTACTAATTATATTACAGATTTCTCTACCATCTCTTCATCTCTTTAATAAAATCATCTCCATCCATTTCTATAAAATCTCCCTTTTCGTGTCTTTTATATGCTTCTTCAGTTCTTCGGGCAAACTCTAAATCTTCTTCAAGAGTTTTGCTGAATTTATCTGCTTTTTTAAGGATTATTTGCTCATTGTTTTTTATAACAACAAGTTTATCCCCTTCTTTTAAATTCTGTCTCATTTCTTTAGGAATTACAACCTGTCCTTTAGAACTCATCCTTATTATTGCAATTCCTTCCATATTATTTTTGCTTCCTTATAATATACAGTAAGATAAGTCTTACTAATATATAAACGCTTCGAATTTATTCAATATAAAATCATCGTCATTAAAGTATGGTTAGCCCCGCCAGGATTTGAACCTGGGTCAATGGCTTTCTCCAATGAAACTACCAAAGGCCACTATCCTTGGCCGTTGTCCTTAGTGAAAACTAATCTAGACGACGGGGCTTTAGAATAGTAAGCATAATACATATTTTAAAAAGTTATTGGATTTAAGCAACTGCTCTATCTCTAGAAGGTTTAGTCTTATTACTCATTGATATAGCAGATCTAATATCCGACTCTAGTTCTATTCTAGCATTTTCTAAATTCTCAAAAAGAGAATCTGGTATATAAATTTTATCTCTTGATCTCTTAATTATGCCCTTCAAAGCAAGAAGATTAACAACAACTTTTTTTATTCTTGGTAAAAGCTCAGTATAGAAAATAATATACGCTTTCATATCTTTTTGAGCAAGAATTTCAAGACGATTAGCTAAGGTTTTACCATATGGTAGCTTGTTCTTTTCAGCTCTTATTGATTCAACATCTCTTAGTATTTTATTGGCTTGTCTAATTATCTCTTCAGTAAGTCTAACATCAATATTACGACTAGGCTCTTTAGAAGTTCTAAAAAATATGTTAAATATCCCCATAATCTAATTTACTATTTCTTTCTGTTTTTATATCTTCCCCTTTTTTCAACTTTGTTTAGTCTATTGATTACCTTGTCGTAATCCCTGGAGTTTTCTTTATAGCCTTCCAGGACAGTATGAAAGCTAGACTCAAAATGTTTGTAGTGCTTGCTTTCCAGCGCTTGTTTTAATAAATGTAAATCAACTGCTTTGTGTTCTATTTTGTTATCTATAAATCCTAAGCCGAAGTCAATGAAATAGACTATATTATCTCTTAGCATTATGTTGGAAGTTGTCAGGTCGCCATGGATTATGTTATTATTATGGAGCAATGCAGTATTTTTTCCTATTTCCTTGCATATTCTTATTCTTTTTTCATCAGTGAAGTCGTCTAAACAGTCTGTCAGTTTTTTACCGTCTATATAAGCCATTACGATTGTAAAATCTTTTTCTGAAGATGCAGGGTTTAGTTTAGGTACAGGAATTATCTTAGAAGCTTTTTCTAGAATGTTTATTTCTCTTCTTGTCCTGTATTTTCTAATTTTTTCATCAAGTTCTTTTATTCTGTAAGTTTTAGATATCCTTTCTTTCAATACACATATCTCGTTTTCTATGCTGAATTTATATATTTTTGCCTCTGCTCCCTGAGCTAACAGCGTTTTCATTAACATAAAATACAAGGAGCAAGACTTATAACATTTTTGGCAAAGGATTATGTAATGATTGAAGAAAAACTGAGAACTATTGACGATGATATGCGCATGCTTGCAGATGATGGATGCAAACTTCTGGTTATTTTTAGAGAACACGGTGTTGCTTCACCAAGCATAGACGTAATAGTAATATATTTGAATGAGCCTTACATAGAACTAAGAAGAATTGGGGATCAAAGAATGATAAGCGGTACAATAATATTCTCCAAGACTTACAATGGAAATAAGGATGATGTTGAAACAAATGAAGAACTATTAAGCATCTGTCAAGCTTGGGAAGAAAAAGATTTGAATTATTTCTTAAGAAAGTCCAAGTTCTATTCAAATTAGGCACCAAAACCTTTAGGCAGTTTTCCTTTAAATTTTTTCATTAATTTAGTTATGCCCTGCTCATCTCCCATTCCTTTCATCATCTTCATGATTTTTTTAGACTGTTTGTACTGCTTTAACAGCTGCCTAATCTCTTCAACAGAAGTTCCTGAGCCTTTGGTAATTCTGTCTATTCTGGATGATTCTATAATTTCTGGGTTTTCTAATTCTTCTTTTGTGCAGGACTGCAGGATAAATTTCCACTTTTTAAGTTTGTCCTCGTGAACATCAAGCATGTCTTTTGGGATGTTGACATTGCTAAAGCCAGGGATTAACTCTGTAATCTTGGATAGTGGACCCATCTTTGACATTGTTTCCATCTGCTCGTATAGATCGATGAAATTAAATTCTCCTTTTACAAGTCTTTTAGATAACTCTTTTGCTTCTTTTTCATTTATGGCTTCGTTTGCTTTTTCCAGCAACAATTCTATGTCTCCCATGCCTAGGATTCTGGAGACAAAGCCTTTTGGGTTGAAAGTTTCAAGATCGTCTACTTTTTCGCCTATGCCTATAAATTTTATTGGAGCTCCAGATACTGCACAGGCAGATATTGCGCCCCCACCTTTTGCTGTGCCATCCAATTTCGTGACTGCTACTCCTGTTATTTTGCAGCTGTCATGAAATACTTTTGCCTGGGTTTCAGCTGTTTGCCCTATGTCTGCAGATATCACTAACAAGTTTTCATTAGGTTCGATCACACTGTTCAGTTCTTCAATTTCTCTTATTAAGTCACTATCTAGTGCATGCCTTCCTGCTGTGTCTATTATGACAATTTCATATTTGTTTAACTCTTCTTTATAATTATTATAAATCTTCACAGGGTTTTTTTCTTTTTTTTCTATAAAACAAGGGACATTGATGTGCTTGCAAACCTGATCTAGCTGGTCCATTGCTGCTGGCCTGTATACATCCAAACCCAAAGCGCATACTTTGAACCCTCTTTTTGTATAATACTTGGCAATTTTTCCGATTGTTGTTGTCTTGCCTGAGCCTATAAGTCCAAGCATCATGATCCTGAAAGGCTTCTCATTTATTTCTATTTTAGCTCCTTCTCCTCCCATTAACTTTACTAGTTCTTCGTAGACTATCTTTATCAGGTATTCTTTCTGGGTGACTCCTGCTGGAGGCTTTTCCTTTAGAGCCCTTTCCTTGATTATTTTAGACAGATCAAAAACTAATTTTACATTAACGTCTGAAGATAATAATGCTCTTTGGATGTCCTTGACTAATTCATCGATAAGTTTTTCGTCAACGAACATGGATTTTGCTATTTTAGATAATGTATTCTTTAGAGATTCTCCGAGTTTGTCTAGTACCATAAATAATTTAGTGTTATTAAAGTTTATAAAAGTTGTTTAACCTAACAAGTTCAGAACATAAATTATATTCAAAGATTATAAAGTGGTGAAGTTAAGTTTGTAAAAATACCACTAAAGACGTAAATATTTTATTAAATAGTAAATAAATGTTTAACTCAGAGGTTCTACAATTATTTTATTTCCAATTTTACTTATACTGACTTCCGTACTTTCTTTTGTCGTAAACTAATACTCATTAGAAACTTTTATATTATTCTCAAATACTGATAATATAATGACAAGAGGTGTTAATAATAAATCTGGTAAAGTTAATTTCAAAAACTTTATTTTAGGCGGGCAGGATGGAATAGTGAACGTCTTGGGATTAGTTCTTGGAGTTGCAAGTGCAACAGCAGATTCTAGAATTGTGATAATAGCAGGTTTGGTGTCATTAGTGGCAGAATCAATATCAATGGGGGCAGTAGCTTATACTTCCTCGAAAGCAGCTAAAGATTATTACTTAAGCAGATTAAAAGAAGAGAGTGGGAAAATAAAAGTAAAGCCAAAGCTAGAAGAGGAACAAATAAGAGAGATTTATTACAGGAAAGGATTTAGGGGCAGGTTATTGGTAGATATAGTAAAAAAAATAATTTCAAACAAGAAAATATGGCTTGATACTGTTATACAGGAAAACTTGGATATTACTCTTAGAGAATACGAAAAACCTTTAAAAATAGCAGGCATAGTAGGTCTATCAACTGTCTTCGGTTCAATAATCCCAATATTACCTTTCTTTTTCTTCAATATAAAGAATGGTATTATTCTCTCATTATTGTTTTCTGCTATAGTTTTGTTTTTTGTAGGTGCGCTGAAAGCTAAATTAAGTATAGGCAACTGGAAGAAAGCGGGTTTAGAATTGATGCTTATAGGCATAATCTCGGCTGTTATAGGTTACTTAGTAGGATTATTATTAAAGGTAGCTTTTAATTTGGGAGGCGTAATTGTCTGGTAATACGACTAAAGGTCTAAACTGTTTAATATCTCACTTTCATCAAATTCTTTAATGTCTGACACTAGTTGTCCTGTTCCTAAGTACATTATCGGTCTGTGGGTGACAAAAGAAACAGATATTATTGCGCCTCCTTTTTCATCTGCATCAGCTTTGGTTAAGATTATTCCGTCTATACCGACACTCTCATTAAATTTTTGAACCTGCTCAACTGCATCATTTCCAGTTATTGCTTCCCCGACAAAGATCTTAAGGTCTGGCTTGGCAACTCTAACTATCTTTTCCATTTCTTTCATAAGATTCAGGTTTGAATGCTGTCTTCCTGCAGTATCTACAAGCAGGACGTCTATATTATGGGCTTGGCAATATTTTACACCATCAAAAGCAACTGCTGCAGGATCGCTCTTGTAGTCATGTGCTATGACTTTGATATTTAGCTTGTTACCCCACTCTTTTAATTGTTCTATGCTCGCAGCTCTGAAAGTATCCGAAGCAGCCATAACAACAGATATATTATTTCCCTTGAGCATATTTGCAATTTTAGATAGGGAAGTAGTTTTTCCAGAGCCATTAATGCCGAAAAAACATATAACAAAAGGTTTGTTCTTCTTCTCATTTATTTTTTCAATTAAGTTAATTTTTGGTGTTAAAAACAGGTCTTCAATAGATTCCTTTAATCCTTTATTTATTTCTTCTTCCGCACTGCCACGCTTTATAGGCCTGTCAACAATGTCTTTTTTTAGATCGTCCTTAATCTTATCGACAACCTCTAGGGCAACATTATTTTCCAAGAGTGCCATCTCTAGGTCATAGAAAATATCTTCAAATTTTTCTTTGGATATTTTTGTGGTTGTAATTTTCTCCTTTATAGCTGTAAATATTCCTTTCTTCGGTTCTTGTTCATAGTTTTCAACTGAAGGCTTTGGCTCTTCTTTGATTTCTATTGTTTTAGTCTGTTCTACAGGTTTGAATTCTTCTTCGGTTTTTGTTGTCTCCTTTTTTTCAGAGAACTTTTCTTTTAACTTTGTAAAGAAGCCCTTCTTTTCTTCCTTAACTTCTGTATTCCCTTCCAAGATCTCTGGTTTTTCTTCTTTTTCTGTCTTTAATTCCTCTTTCTTATCTTCAGCTTTAGTATCAAATTCTTCTTTTACAGAACTTAGCTTTTCTTCTTTTTCAGTTTCTTCTTCAAGCTTTTTAGAGATTTTGCTAACTGCACTCTTCAATTTATCTCTTAAAAATCCAAGCATGCAATTATAATTTATTGAATGTTTAAAAGTCTTACTGATAACTATAGATTAATAGAAAAACAGGCCGTACAAAAAATACAGGTGTATTAAGAAAAAAGTTTATCTTGTATTACTGTTAGAAAAGTCTATACATTTGATTGTTTTTTCTGGCAGTTGCTGCAGATTGCTTCCATATTCTTCCCGCTCCCTATATAAGTCCCTCTGATCTTGCCTAAAAAAGTAGTTTCTAACTTTTCGTTGCAGGTTTTGCATTTTACCATTTTATTTATTATCTAAATAATGCTTTTGCTTAACTTTATAAATATTTTTAGTACTGATAATCTAAGATGAGAAAGGTAGCTGTAATAGTTGAGAGGGATAAATGCCATCCGAATAAGTGCCAGCATGAGTGTATGAAATTCGACCCTGTAAATAAAGCTGGTGGAGAGGGATTTCATTTGGGTTCTCACGGTAAGGCAGAGATAAACGAAGAGATAGCATCTGAAATGCATAAAATATGTG
>CAYJAX010000014.1:0-8196 GCA_964368545.1 Candidatus Woesearchaeota archaeon
CTCTTGATTTATATAATGTAAAAAACGTTAAAGGATATTGTGAGAAGATGTTTGAGGTTGTAGTGGAACAGTTTAGGTTGTAGTGTTGTCCACTTTTATTAAACTTTTTATTTTTTGTGGACAATAACTATTAAGGTAACTACTTGCAAAAGACAAATATTTATAAACGGACCTATTTTCAAGTTTTATGGATGAAACTGAGTACATAGCAACAAGAGAACAAAGAGAACCTATTTTGAGAGAGATTTTAGCAGGTTACGTTCCAAGACGCATTGATGGGCAAAGGGATATGGGCAAGTATGTTAACAAATTATTAGCAGATAGATTAACAAAAATAAAATTGGGGATATTGAAATTCCTTGCTTTACTTTAGAGGCAGAAGCACAAACTTATGCAGAAACAAATCGTGAGCATAAAGCCCGTTTAATTCAAGAATTCTTTGAGCGCGCGTAGGGACAATTGGACTTAATAACTGTTATGCTCCCCTATTAAGGGTTGCTTTAGCAAAGTTTTCTGTTAAGAAAATTGAGTTTAATCGCTGTTATATTCTCTGAGCGTGAGCGAAGACAATCACTCAAAGTGCGTAGAGTATTTTTGCCAAATTATCTATTAAATAAAATTAATTGCAAAAATATTGAATGTAATTATGTTAGGCGACCTTGACTTCCAATTACTCCTCCAAATTATGAAAATAATTTGAGAGCTGAGGAATTGAGAATGGAAAGGCAACTCTCAAGAGTTGAGTATTTTTCACGAAAGAAAAATATTTTGCCTAACTGTATATATACGAAGTCATCATTTTATTTAACTTACAAGACATAAAAACATAAAATAAAGAGACCCATAACTTCATTTTCTGTAATCATTTTTAAATAACAAATTCATATAAAGACTTAATTTCTACAGAGAAAGCTCAAAAATTTTCATAAAACACAGGCTTTCATTCCAAATTTATGTAATTTTTTCAAAATTCTCTCAAAAATACTTATCAATTCCAATTACAAAGTTTATTCTATGATAATGCTCAGCATATGGCTCTACGGCAAGCCTAACTGGGATTTGCCTATAGAAGGAAAGAAGAAATTTGATCCTTTAATCTTCAGAAAGCACGCAGTATACATGAAGAATCACATGGATAAAGTAGCTTACTCAGTCAGAAAGCTTCAGTATAATAAATGGAGTGCTATGGAGACTTATGGTGCAATTTATTCCATTGATTTATTTAAAGACACAACAATAGAGCAGGCCAAAAAAGAAATCAAAGTTCTGAACATACCTAAAAATATTATAAATATAGAGGAAGTAAGATGAAGTATCTTCTAGTTTTTTTGTTTTTAGTGCCTTATGCCCATGCATGGGATTATGAAGGGCACAAACTCATAGTCAATTATGTTTATTACTCGACAGATATGCACTTGAAAAATTTTAATCTTACAAGAATGGAAGAAGGCGCTATAGCTCCAGACAAAGTCTTCAGGGACCAGAGAAAGCACCATTACCCTTATACTTTAGAGCTCACTAAAAAATGGATTTCCAATAGCTCAGACCCAAGCTATAATTTTGGTGTGGCAACACACTACATTTCCGACTCTTTTGCATCGCCACACTACATAAAAAATGAAAAATACAGCCACCATATATTATTTGAAAGGCAGGCACGCAGTATTTATATAGAATGCAGAGACTACAACTTATTAATTGAAGAAGAACTGCCCAAGACCCCGAAATATTCTAATTACTGGAATAAATGGCTAAAATCAAAAGATAAGAACATACCAAATAGAGCTATTAATGATGCAGCAAAGCTAGCACTGTCCGCAGCTATAAAAGAATTTAACCTGACATGCAATAGAAACTCTAAAGTTGAGAAGTTTAACTATCTGAATAACCAGATTGTTATGAAGATTATTATATTATTTTCATTATCATCACTAACATTATATCTCTTTAATCGTTAGCTGCCCTTGCAGTTTTGTGCTGGCCAAATCTAGTGCCTTCTTGTTTATTCTACCGTTTACTATAAGTATTGCCGGCAACTTCTTCAGCTGCCCTTCACTGAACGCCAAAGAAACATCTGCCTCATTTATTGAAGGCTTATTCTTGGCTTTTATTAAATATCTCAGTTTACCGAGATTTGTTTCTATGTTTACTATAAAGTTTATCTCCCTATCTTTCTTTATCATCTCTTCCTTTATTATTTCTACCTTGTTATCTTTTAGCATGCTCAAAACCCTTTCATAAAACTTTCCTTCAAGTTTTTTTTCTTGCTTTACCTTTTCTTTTACCTGCTTCGGCTTAATGTCCTTAAACAATTCCTCCCTTATTACCTTGACTACTTCTTTTACTATCTCCTCAGGCTTCACTTTCTCTTTATATAGCAATGCATTATCCTGTATTTTAACATTTATTTCTGCAG
Source organism: Candidatus Woesearchaeota archaeon (assembly GCA_964368545.1). Lineage (GTDB taxonomy): Archaea > Nanobdellota > Nanobdellia > SCGC-AAA011-G17 > GW2011-AR18 > GW2011-AR18. The sequence goes on from CAYJAX010000014.1 coordinate 2,417, forward strand.
GCTTGACTTCTTGTTTTTCAGGCATTAATTCTTCTTCTTTTACTAAAGTTTCATGTGAATTCTGCTGTAAATTTATTGCTGCAACTTCCTCTTTCTTATCTTCACTATGATCATATTCCATCATCCTGGAAATCATTAGCCTTGCTTCTTCTTCACCTGTTAAATGGTACTTCCAGAATACTTCCTGGCTATCACTCATTATGACATTTATTGGAACTGCAAAATCCCTCAAGCTTTTTATTGCAACCCTTTCCCACGGCTGCATTTCTTTTTCTTTTATTACCTTTTTATTTTTTATAAGCTCATATGCCTGCTTCTCCCTTCCCCCAATATTTGCAGCAAGCCTATCATCTAGTCTGCTCTCCTGACCCAAAAAATAGTATAATGGACTGCCCCCGATTGAAGCATAGCTAATCTTTATTTTCTTATTATCTACCAACTCAGACAGAATTGCAGAAGAAAAAAGTATGTTTGTATTCAAGTGTTTCGCAAGCTGCACAGGCAATATTGGACCATTTAATCTTATGAACTGTATAACTTCCTCTCTTTGGTCTGCCATACCGCTAGCTAATCTTTCTGCTTATTTAAAACTTATCTAGTCTTGAAACTATACTTCGCATTACTCAAAAATAAGAATATTCAAGGCCTCATCCAGCGAACTTCGTAGAATGTGCAGTCTCCCTCAGAATCTACTATGGCTAACAATAATTTTTTCCTAGTGGAGTGCGCTACTCTGTTTTTTGCACTAAATTCGTACCATGTAAAGCTAGTTGATTCGTAAACAGGAAACACTACCCACCTAGCATGATCTTCTCCAGGCTTAACGCCCCTATCATACACTCTGAAATCAGCCCCGAACTTCAATGCAGTCTTAACAATGTAACCTCTTCTCCTCAAGTCTTTAAACACTGCATACCTGGTCAAGAAGTTTGGCTCTACTTTCCTTGCCTTCTTTACAAAATCATCAAACTCTATATTCTTACCTTTATTATTAACTATCTTAAACTTTCCCCTCTCCATTAGATACAAAGCTTCAATTAACGCATACTGGAACTTTTTATTCTCTGAAGGCTCCCCATACCTTGTCTTATCATAAAGTTCTCTAGTCAGGTCATTGCTATCTGCCACAACTATTTCCCCAGCAAGTACACAATTTACAGCCTCGACTACTTTTGGAAGGTCATCTACTGGTTCTCCAAGAATTTCTTCTTCAGGGTTATTTAATTTAGCTTCATCTTGTTTTTCCATATACTTTCCTAATTTCGATTAATTTAAAAAGGTTTTTAATCAAAAATAGTGCAATATGAAAATAACATTTTTAGGAACAGCGTCAATGCAGCCGACAAGAGAAAGAAATTTGTCTGCCATACTACTAAGTCATGATAGTGAAAACATCTTGATAGACTGCGGCGAGGGAACCCAAAGACAGATGAAGCTTGCAAATGTCAAGCCTACAAAAATAACAAGAATAATCATAAGCCACTTTCATGCTGACCATGTTCTTGGACTTGGCGGCTTATTCAGAAACCTGGCAGCAAACGGATATAATAAGACATTAAATATACATATCCCAAGAGGAACATCAAAATTTCTTGATAACATAATAAATTCAGCCTATTACAACAACGACCTTAAACTTAATATCGATGAGTTTGACTCTGGTCAGATCTTCGAGAATGACAAGATGCATATTGAAGCATTTCCACTATCGCATACAGTTCCTTCTTTTGGTTTTGTATTCATGGAAAAACCCAGAAGAAAAATAAATCTGAGTTATACTTCAAAATTCGGCCTTACCAAGCACCCAATGCTCGGAGAGCTGCAGAAAGGCAGAGACATAATTTATAACAACAAGAACATTTCTGCAAAGAAAGCAACAATTCTAGTTCCTGGGAAAAAATTAGGCATTATTCTTGATACATGCATCTGCAATAACTGTTATGTAATTGCCGATAATGCAGACTTACTAGTAGCTGAAAGCACTTTTTCTTCAGAACATGCTGACAAGGCTAAGGAATACAAGCACATGACATCCACAGATGCAGCATCTATTGCAAAGAAAGCAAAGTCAAAAAAACTAATTCTTACACATTTCAGCCAAAGATACAAAGATGATTCTATTATTCTTGCTGAAGCAAAAAAAATATTCAAGAACACAACATGCGCAAAAGACTTTTTGGAAGTAGAGCTGTAAGTTAGTGTTAGTTATGAAATACAGTTAAAATAAGTTGATTGACGTTTGCTGTGAAGTGAGCGAAGCGAACGATGGGATAGCCTTTGTCAAAAGTTCGTTTTACTTTTTCCATTGTGAGCAAAAATTCCGTTAGTATACTTTAAAGTTCAAGCCTTAATAACTTTTAAAACTAAATAACAATCCCCAGACTCCGAATAATACGAGAATAAATGTACTCAATAACGCATAAATGCTGCTTATTGCACTTATATTAATTACAGAAATCAGCACACCAAGTTTTTTCAGCATGAAGCTCGCAACAAAAACAGTTAAGAAGACAATCAGCGCGCATATTACGGAATGTTTCTTGTTTGCTCTGAAATAAAAATAACATTCCCTTATAGTTCTTAATATTTTGCCTTTTGTATCAAGCATTAGAGTTGGATAAACAAAAAAGAACGCAACTCTTAATAATACAAATATCGCAAGCACTATACCAATCCCGATAATCAGCAAAATATCGTTTAACCCCAAGAATATTACTGCTGCCAATGGCACTATGTGCATTAAACCCAAGAGCATCTTTATTCCTATAACATCCAGAATGTAGCCTTTTCCCTCCCTAAAAGATTCTACAAGATTTATCTCTCTCCTTTCTGATATGCTTTTCATCATGCTGTATTTCTGTACGCTCAGGCTTACTCCAATAGCTACATTAATAATTAGTACAATCATAAAACTAATAACAAGCCTTATTAGTTTAGGCGCCGAACCTATTAATGTTCTTATATAATCCTTTATGTAATCTGGATTTAGACTGTAGCCTTGCAGCATCCCATTAACATACAAGAATACCGAAGTTAAAATCAACGTTGATATTACTAACAGCAAGTCAGGCAATAATATTATTGGATTATCTTTTATGTCCATGAATGTATCAAGGAAAAGTTCTTTATAATTGTGCCTCATTTTTATTCTGTAATCTATTATTTAATGTTTATTTATATTACTTTCTAAAGCATGCTGCACCACAAATTAATTCTTTTAGATCAGTATATACAACAATGATATTAATCTTTGATAAAAACTGCACAATTTATAAACAATTAATTTTTAATTCTCAAGATGATAGATCCTGTGTTCTTAAGATTAGGTCAGTTAGAAATAAGATATTACGGAATTCTTTATGCTCTTGCTTTCTTCGTAGGCTATCTTGTAGCTAAAAAACTATCGAAGCATTTCAATGTTGATGAGAAATATATTGACGAATACATGCCTTACATAATAATCTCAGATATTTTAGGAGCCAGGCTATTCGAAGTTTTATTTTACGACCCTGAATATTACTTCTCAAATCCTCTGAAGATATTTGCAATATGGGAAGGAGGCCTGGCATCTCATGGAGCGATAATAGTTATTATATTCGTTACATACTACTTCTGCAAAAAAAGAAATATTTCGTTCTACAATTTTGTCGACTTAAATGCAATACCTGTAGCCCTCGGAGCTGCTTTTATAAGAATTGGCAACTTCATTAATTCTGAACTCGTAGGAAAAATCACAAGCGTTCCCTGGGCTGTTAGTTTTAATGGCTATGAAGGCTTAAGGCATCCTGTTCAGCTGTATCAATCTTTCGGCCATATATCCATATTTATCATCCTACTATTTATTATGAAGATAAAGAACAGAAAAGAAGGAATCATCTTCTGGTCTATGTTATTCATAGACTCGTTATTCAGGTTTTTAACAGAATTTTACAAAGACTTGCCTCCTGACTACGGATTTACCCAGCTCGGCCTAAACTTGGCTCAATGGGCAAGCATAATAATATTTATTATTTCTTCATATTTTTTATTCAGAATAATAAAAGCAAGAACAAATTGAAAAATTTTCAAGCAACTTTTATATAAACGTTCTTCACGCCCTTGACTCTTTTTATTTTGCTTATCACGCAAGTCAACTCTTCTAAACTTCCAGGCTCAAAACCAAACCTGAACTCTGCTAAATTCTTGTTCACGCCCTTTCCTTTAGCATCCTTGATATTTACGCCAGAAGAAACAAAATTATTCAGTATCTCTGCGAATATTCCTGCCCTGTCATCACTGTTTATAATAAATTCTACGTATTCATTTCTCGGGTCTGCCCAGTATGCCATGCACCTATTTTTTGTATTATTCAAGTTATCACACCCTCTCTTGTGTATATTTATTATTTTAGCACTGGCAATTACTCCTTCTATACTATCTCCAGGCACAGGATTGCAGCATAGCGCTAATTTAATCTTCTTATCTTGGGCATTTTCAACCCTAACCAACCCTGCTGTCGCTTCTTCTATTCTCTCCTCTTTTTTCTGGGCATTTATACTTACCCCAATCCTGTTTTTTATTTCCTGTTTTATCTTTTCCCTGGCTCTGCTTGTCTTCACAAATTTCAGCCAGTCTATAGATGGAGTGTGATTCTTTGCAGTTATTATCTCAATAATATCCCCGTTCTCAAGCTCTGTATTTAAGGTTTTGATCTTGCCATTTATCTTTGCGCCAACGCACATTCTTCCCAAATCTGTATGCACACTATATGCAAAATCTACAGATGTCGAACCTCTTGGCAGCTCTATTGTCTTTCCTTTAGGCGTGAACACAAATACCTCATCCCCGAAGAAGTTAACATCAAAATTGCTCTTCTCTTCCACTAACTGCTTCACCCAGCTTGCTTTCTTGTCAAATTCCTCAGAATGCGTTACACCCTTATACCCGAAGTGAGATGCAATACCTTCTTCTGCAATCATGTGCATCTCCATTGTCCTTATCTGCACCTCAATTACAGCGCCATCCTCATCAACTATGCATGTATGTATGGACTGATACCCATTAGGCTTAGGCAGTGATATATAATCCTTAAATCTTGCAGGAACATACCTGAAAACGCTATGCATTATCCTCAATACAGTGTAGCATTCCTCTACGGTTTTTGTTATTATCCTTATTCCTATTATGTCATGCCACGACCCACTATATTCTTCTTTATCTACACTTTTCTTGTATATGCTATAAATATTCTTGACTCTTCCGCTAACTTCAGCACTTATTCCTTCATCGCTAAATTTTTTTTCTAAAGCTTTCTTTATTTTGTGTATTCTTCTATCTCCGGATATCCTATAATCACTAGCTTTCCCAGATATTTCTTTATATTTATCCGGCTCAAGATACATAAACGCTAAATCTTCAAGCTCTGCTTTTATTCTTCCGATTCCAAGCCTGTATGCTAAAGGCGCATATACATTCGTTACTTCCTTGCATATTCTATTCCTTTCATCAGCATCGAGGTATTCAAGCTCCCTCATATTAGCCAGCTTATCACAAAGCTTGACAATTAATGCCCTTATATCTCTTGATGCTGCAAGAAGAACCTTCCTCAAGCCTTCATTTTCATATTCGTGCTTGACAACATTCTTTTTTATTTCTGTCATCAGCTCTATATTGCTTAACAGCCTTAGTATGTCTTCCCCGAATTCTCTTCTTATCTCCTTCTCTTCCACACTCTTGTTTAATAGGCCGTGCATGAGTGCTGACACTATTGTTATATCATCGCCTTTCAACTCTGCTAACAA
>CAYJAX010000014.1:8206-10546 GCA_964368545.1 Candidatus Woesearchaeota archaeon
AGAATCCCGCAATGCGCTTTACTCCGTTCGGCCAATGCTCTGCCCACTTCTCGCCTGACCTTCTATATTTTCCTTCCAGTTTTGCTTCTGAAAACTTGTATGCTCTCTCTATCAAATTGATGTCTGCATTCTTATTGTATCTTAATACCTTTTTAACTAAATCTTTCAGTTCCATTAATCCTTAAAGTTTATCATAAAGTTTAAAAATATTCTTAATTATCATTATATCATGAGGTATTCAAGACAGATTATTTTTGACAAGATTGGAGAGAACGGCCAGATGTTATTATCTAACTCTACAGTTTCTATAGTCGGGGTTGGAGCCCTTGGCTCTGCTTCAGCAGAAATGCTGGCAAGATCAGGCATAGGCAAACTAATTCTTATAGACAGAGACTTGGTAGAAGTTTCAAACTTGCAGAGACAGTCTTTATATTCTGAAAAAGATATAGACGAGCCTAAAGTGTTTGCTGCACAAAAAGCACTAAACGAGATAAATTCAGAAGTAAAAATAAAAACTTTCTTCGTTGATCTAGACTATGACAATATAAACTCTATCAATAGCGACTTGATTCTTGATTGCACAGATAATTTCTACACAAGGTTCCTGATTAATGATTACTCACTTAAGAATAATATTCCTTGGATATATGCTGCAGTTATTGGAGCTACAGGAACGACATTTAATATAATACCTGGCAGCACCTGCCTTGGATGTATTGCAAAAGAACCCACATCAATAATAGGAACCTGCGATAGCGAAGGCATCCTGGCTACTACTCCACACTCAATAGCCTCAATCCAGGTTACTGAAGCAATAAAAATTCTTACAAGGCAAAACTTCAATAAGCCCTTAGTGCATTACGATGTCTGGAACAACAAGTTCACAAAACTTAAAGTCAGCAAAAACCCAAAATGCAATCCCTGCAACAACATATTTGATTATCTATCTGGGAAAAAATCAAGCAATGTAACAAAGCTCTGCGGATCATCAAGCTACCAATTCAGGATCAGCAGCTCAGACATAGACAACCTGTCAAGAAAACTTTCTAAGATTGGCAGCCTAAGAGTTACTCCATACTGCTTGTTTTTTAATGATATAACAATATTCAAGAGCGGAAGAATTGTGATCAAAGCAGAATCTACCAGCAAAGCCAAGAGCATATTTACAAAATATATAACATGATAGTCAGAAGATGTTCGTCAAAGGGAGCGTTTGAAGTTATTCCGGAAAAAAGTAATTGTATTGACTTTGTCAGGATTAAGAAAAATTTCAAGGTTTCTTTCGAGATACGCGCCCTTGTAATAATAGAGCACGACAAGTATAATATAACATGCTACAAGAATGGCAAGATAATGATCAGGAACTGTAATTCTATAGAAGAAGCTGAAAAAGTTGCTGAGGAGTTATACAGATGACAAAGGCATTATTATTGCTTTCAGGCGGATTTGATTCAGCAGTTGCAGGCTACTTGATGAAGAAGAGAGGGTTAGATATTGTTGCAGTGCACTTTTCTAACGAGCCATTCACAGATAATGCTCCAGAGATCAAAGCCAGGAAATTAGCAGAGCATTTGGGATTCAATAAGATAATAGTTGTGAATATGAGCAATGTTTTCAGTGAAATAGCAAAGAACTGCATTCATAGGTATTACTTTGTGCTCATTAAAAGAGCAATGTACAAAACTTCTAATGAAATTGCAAAAAGCGAAGACTGCAGTTTTATAATCAGTGGAGAGTGCCTTGCCCAGGTTTCTTCACAGACCTTAAAGAACCTTGAAGTAATTAGTGAAGCTTCATCTCTAGAGATTCTAAGACCATTACTTACATTCGACAAGGAAGAGATTATATCAGTTGCAAGAGACATAGGAACTTATGACTTGTCTGTTGGTCCGGAAGTCTGCGACGTTCTCGGCCCGAAGCATCCTGCAACAAGATCAAGTGTTGAAAAGATAAGAAAAGAGGAAGAAAAACTTGCAACTTTAATATATTTTCCTCCAAAAGGTTTATAATATTTTAGTGTCCTGTTTTAAATACAATATTAAGCATTAAAGATGAAAATATTTATTGAGAGAACAAACGAACACAAAGATGTTGATGCTTCCAGTGTGAAAGAACTTTTAGAAGCTTTGAAAATAAATCCAACAACAGTAATCGTTGCAAGAAATAACGAGCTTGTAACTGAAGATGCAAAGCTAAACATGAATGACAACATTAAAATATTATCTGTAATATCAGGAGGATAACTATGGAAAGGTACGAATTAAAATTTTATATTGCTAGTAATTAATATAAAGATGGCTTGGGTAGCGGTAGGACTTATTGGACTAAAACTGTAATAAT
>CAYJAX010000015.1:0-10398 GCA_964368545.1 Candidatus Woesearchaeota archaeon
CAGAATTCAGCCCTGCAGAAGGAACATGCGAGTATTACGGCGGGATAGTCTGCGCAGAAAGTTGTGACGGAACAAGCAGCAGAGATGTAACTTCAACACAAGACGGCTTATTATTAGATGTTATATCAGGAACTAAGTGCTGCATAAGCATGAACTTACAAGACCCAAATGTTCTACCAGGATGCTCTTCACAAGAATTTATAGTATCACAAGGAACTACTGAAACTGTTATAAGAACTCCATGCAAAGATGATGATGGAGACGGAGAGGGGTATTCTGAGGTGAGAGCCAGCGATGCATATTTTAGCTCAGTAGGAATAGACTCTTCACTATTAGAAAGCGGCGTTTACAAAGAAGCATGCACTACACTACCAAAAGGAAAAAATTTAGGAGAATCAATACCTTTTGTCAGCTATTTGAGTTTATTAATTTCCCTAAGTCTGCTATTGTTTTATTACTGGAGAAATAATTTTAGAATACATTCAAAAGACAAAAAGATTTAAATAGAAGTTAGTAACTTATTAAAATCCATGATGTTCAAAAAAAGAAGGAATCTTTTCTTATCTTTACTTGTAATTGCGGTAATGTTAGTATCTCTAGTTGGGTATGCTGCTGCAGTCCAGACTTCCAACCATGATGTTAAAGACATAGTGATTAAAAGTGTGAGGGGAGAGGTAACTGGAAATTTATTTGGAAAACTATTAGAATATGATCTACAAAATCTATTGTTTAAAAGACAAATACAAAATTTGCAATTAAATGATAATATTAAAATGCAGGTTCTGCAGGCTCAATTAGATCAAAAAGAAGAAGAGATACAATTTCTAGTAGATGCTACAGGAAAGAGAACACAATTTGATGCATATTTTGATTTTACCATGACTACATGGGGAATGCGTTATGTGGAAGCTACTAGTAATAATGAGGTAAAAGTATCCGTTAATGTAGTTTCAAACAAAAAAGTTAAGGAGTGTAAAATAAAAAAGAAAGACAATAGCTGGGCAAATCTTGGTTATAATACTAATCTTCGTACACGTATAGGAGTAGCTGCAGGTGACGAATTAAATTATTTAACTGAAGATAGATGGAATGTCCAATATTTCAGAGATAATATGGCGTTTGATGGTCCTAAACCTCCAGTAAACGGTGATGATAAAATGTACACTGTAATTGTAAGATGCAAACCTGATGGTGTAAATTTCTGGAAGCCAGATGCTAATGGTAAAAAAACTACTGTATTATGGGCAAATCTTTGATTTTTATTAAGTTTACATTTTTGAATAGATAATATAATCCAGGACTTCTGAATTTTATTTTATCTCTGATAAACTTTTATTGTGAAAATATATTATTTAATTTTACACAAATTCGCAATATTTAAATACAAAGACAATACAAATTGTTAGTATGATCCTGAGTAAAAGAGGTTTATGGATATTTATTGTTTCAATATTAGCTATAATGGGTTCATACAGCGTCTTGGCTCAATTTTCAGTAACTACAGACTGCGCTAATTCCAAGACATTATTTAAAATATCAAACAGCGAAGGTGGATTGAAAAATGCTCATGTAGAATTGTATAATTCTCAAGGAAGCTATCCAAATAAAGTATGCTACACAGGAACAGCCATAACTACCTCCTCCAGGGCGTGCAATGCAGACAATGTTATATTAAGACTTAACTCAAATACAAACGCACATGCACAAACAGCAGAATATACTGATTATACAAATAATGTTTGTTATAATGACTTAAGATGCAGAGCTGTAGAAGGCAATTGTGTCGGTGTAAGCAAGTGTGTTGTAAAGTTAAGTTCTACAACTGATGCTCATTTATCCGATTGCTCTGAAACAGATTTTCATATAACCCTCTGCTGCAATGATGCTAATCAGCCCGTAGAAGGAACGAGTCCAGATGATCTTCCACAAGTAGGACTTTCAGATGGAAGCAGCTGTACTTCAAGTAATGAATGTGCTTCAAGATCATGCATTAACAGGAGATGTGTCAGGCCAGGAGGAACTTATTCTGGAGATGAAGGAGAAGGTGAAACTCAGGGAGAAAGATTACCAGATGGAAGCAGCTGTACTTCAAGCAATCAATGTGCTTCAAGATCATGCATTAACAGGAGATGTGTCAGACCAGGAGGAGTTTATCCTGGAGATGAAGGAGAAGGAGGAGGGTCACAACCGGAAGTTTGTTCCCAAGACTCAGATTGTGGAGAAGGAGAAGCGTGCAGTTCAGGTAATTGCATAAGAGGAAGACAGTGCACGCAAAATAGTGACTGCAACCAAGGACAAGTATGTAATGTCTTGAGCGGAACATGCGGACAGCCAGGATGCACTACAAATAGTGACTGCAGCAGTGGAAAAACTTGCAACCAAGGAAATTGTCAGGACTGTGAAAGAGATACTGATGCTGATGGAGCTAATGACTGTGTTGACAGCTGCCCTACAATACCTTATAGCTGTGACGCAAGCAATACACCAACATGCTCTAAACTTGGAGGAGTAGATTGTACAGGCGGCGTTTGCTTACCGGATAAAAGTGACTCTTATGAGAATACAAGAAGCATAAAGTGCTGCATGCCGTTCAGAGGATACGAAGATGAAGTAATATGTGCTTCACAAGAACAATACTTAATCCCTTTAGGAAGTGTGATAACCTTCCAGAAAAGTGCCTGCGTGGATGAAGATGGAGACGGAGAGGGAGTAATAACAGTGGAACCTAAAAAAGAAGGCGGATTTAGTGTTGAGGATGCGGAAGTTCTAGGCATAACAAACTTTGACGGAACAAGCTATACAGAACCCTGCACAACTATCCCAGAAACATATTCAGGACCTGAAGTTACGTTATATACCTCGGGAAGCTTATTGATTACAATATTATTAATAGGAATATTCCACGCAATAAGAAATAGAAAGATAATACCTAAAAAATAATTAATAATACAAAAAAAATATTTAGATAACTATTAACACAACTTAAGTTCTTTGCAAATTTCTAAACCAAAAATATTATAAGATAAGTATAGTCTATATTGTTGATGCAGGAATTATTTTATTCAGCACTATTCGGGTTAATAGGAGGAATAGCAAGAGCATTGCTTGGATTGTTAAAGCATTACAGAATCAGCAAAAAAACAAAATTCAAGATTAATTATCTAGCAATCACAATCGTAGTCTCGGGATTTATTGGCATGTTTGTTTCCCTAACTGTAACTTCTAGCTACACTCTAAGCCTAGTTTCGGGATATGTAGGCATTGATGTAGTCGATAACTTAATCAAAATCTACAGAAAAAAATTAAATGTTTAGTTCCTTGAATATCTTTTCTATAACCTCATCTTTCCATCCCTTTGATTTCAGCGACTCTGTTATTTTGTCTTTCTGAAAACCCTGCTTAAGCTTGTCTTTTACAAATTTCCTGATTATTACATAATTAACTGATTTCTCAACGTCCTGCTTATTCCATCCTGCCTTTTCCAAATTAACTATTATTTGCTCCCGTGACATTCCCTGCTGCAGCGAGCTTTCAACATAAACCTGCAATTGATCAGCTGGCTGGCTTGTTTGCTGTGAAGCATTGCTACCAACTGCCTGTGTTGCTTGTGGCTGAGCAGAACTTACACTATCTGGTTTTTTTATTTCTTCCTTATTTTTTTTATACAAAACAAAAATCAGAAAAGCTAAAGATCCTACTGCTGCAATGCTGGCAACAATCAGAGGTATAAAAAATGATTTTCTCTTGCTCTTAACTTCCACCTTTGCTGTTGCAGGTTTTTGCTGCACTACCTGCTCTCCAACACTAACACTGCACTTGTTAGACAAATCTGCAGGCTTTGTCGAAGCATCACCACAAGAATTCCTGTCAAAGTATGCACATGTTTGCAGTCCATCCTTACATTCACTCCACTGGCAGTCCCATAATGGATTACAAGCAGGAGTAATATTTACTGGCGTGTTATTTTCCTCTACACGAACTAGAGTCTCGATCATTTCCATATAATTTGATGATAAATTATTAACACCATTAAAGCTTACAAAACACCTCCACTTACCTAAAACCTGCTTCTCAGGCTCGTAAAACCCTGCACATAACTTGCCTTGATTATCCTCTGTACATAACGTGCTTCTATTGTCTGAATTATTTATTACGTCAACATACTTTTTTCTCGGTTGGCTTATATCATCACCTTCAGCCAGAAAGCTTACATTAAGCATACCATTACCACTATAAAATATCACACATCCAAGCTCATCATCCAGACTAAAATTTCCTTCAGAAGTACTTGATATAGCTCCGCTTCTAGTTCTATCGACCTTTAATATCTTTACCTCTTCAACACCTGTTTCCTGGGCAGTAGACATACCTGTTATTTTTAGATCAGGCTTCAGAATAGTAAAGACTAAGAAAAGAATAAACACGAATCCCAAGGCTAATAAAGAATTGTTTACCTCTCTTTTCATGTGCATTGTAACATTATTGAAAGAATTATATAAAGTTTTGTATTAATATTTTTATATTCTTTTAAGCAAACTTCTGAATTCTTTTGTTTTACCTTTAACCAGACTAACTGCTTCTTGCAACGCCTTTCTAGGCTTCCCCTTATTTACGCTTACAATAAGCACAGGTTTACCAATGATAGGGTGACTAATATTATAGCTGGCTGCTCCTACACCATCAACGTTCCACAATTCATTTCTCAACAAGTTTGCAAGAGTGTGACCCTCGCCGTCCAACTTTAATTCTACAATATTCTTTTCTTCCTTAAGAACACTAACTTCCATAACAAACGCAACAACAATAGATATTTTAAACCTTTCTGTTTTTGAAGTAGTTGTTTTGTATTATCTTCATACTTTAACATCAACAAGAATACTGATTTCACTTATAAGAACCTTCATTCTTTCCATTCCACTCTACAAGTTTCCTTTCAGCTTAAAACCATTTAGGATGTTATACTGTAAGCCTTTGTTTTTTATTTCTTCAATATTCTTGAACAAGAACAATTGAATTTTTCTTTTTAACTTTTTTTTCAAAACTTAAATAATTTTAGCTAAGTAACTTTATGACACTACACAAAAATCCATTATGAGAAAGACTTAAATATAATAATAAATATAGATTTTAAGATGGAAGAAAAGAGGAAGTTAGTATTTAGGTTAACTGTAGTCTTAATATTTATTATATTATCTTTTTCGCTATTAGCTTTAGGCAGCGACAGCATGACAGGATATGCACTTATTGATGATGTAAGGCGTTACATCGGCGGCACTTCCAATAAGGACACAAATAATTATGATGATATTCCAGAAGATCTTCCTTCAGGCCCAACAAATAAACTGCCAGGAGGAAATCGAGGATTAACACCAACACCGCTGACAAGAACTGCCAGTCCTATAATGTTGACAAATGACAGTACAGAAGATGAAACTGATTCAGGCGATGAAGAAACTGGCGGTAAAGGCGGCAAATTTACAATAACTAAAGGACCAAGAAAGAAAACCCATAGTATAGATGATGTCTCAGGACTAAAGGAACCTCTGGCGTTGGCAATGGGAAAACAAAACATTTACACAATCCAAGGCATAAAATGCTTTGATGTATGCGCAAAGACCGGAGCGTCATCAAATTGTTATAAAGGGATTTGTATAAATACAGCACGACCTACTGCATGCTTTGGAGCTTATAGAACAGACGGAACACCAACTAACTGTCAGGATGCCAAGGATACAAGAACATGCATATGCGGAGCTCAAAGTGAAGTCCCCAAAAAATCTTGAAGGATGAATTATGAAAATTCTGAAAATACTATTATTGTCAGCGTTATTCTTGATTTTTACCTCGTTATTTGTCTTGGCTGAGGTGAGTTTGACTACGAGCTGTGAAGATAATAATATTATACTGAGACTTTCAGGAGATAGTGATGCACATGCAAGCAGATGGAACTATGCAGGCTATAAAAATTATATATGCAGTTCAGAAAATCTAAGTGGAGAAGTTCATAGCTGCACAGGAAATAATCTAGTCCTGAAACTTTCAGACGCAATAGATGGACATGCAAGCTCTTCAGAATTAGAAAATGAATATCCAGTCAGCGTGTGCTACAGTGATTTTAACTGCGTGTCAAGAAGTAGTGGCTGTGAAAGCGATGAAAACTGCATAGTAAAACTGAGTAGCATAAAAGATTCCCATATTTATTCATGCAATAGTCAGAAAGTAGCATTATCAGTATGCTGTAAAAGTGCCACGCAAACTGATGAAAAATCATCTGAAGACGAAGAAACAGCGGACGATGATGTTTCTGGAGGAGGAAGTAGTGGAGGTGGAGGAGGAGGCGGAGATGATAGCGAATCTGCAACTGATTCTGGAAGCTCTGGCGATGATACAGGGTCAGTTTTTCAATTGGAGGATTGTGTAGACAATGAAGATAACGACGGTGATGGGAACGTTGATTGCGAAGACTATAAATGCAATTTACATTCAGCGTGCAAATCTGACATACAACCAGAAATACCTGAATCTGAATCAGAAGACATTGCAGGATACGAACTCGGACAAACTGGAGATGAGGAATCAGAACAGTCTCAACAAAAAGAAGAGGAAAAGAAATCAAAATTACCTTTATATATAGGAATTGCATTAATAATTGTAGCTGCAATAACACTCTCTTTGTTATACTTCTTCAAATTAAGAAAAAATAATCAACAACAAACTTAGATTGTTCCCAACTAAATAATTAGTTAAGGATATACAATAATATGACATCTGATTAGAATTATATTCTGAAAAAAGTATTTTTATACTTAATACCAACTACATTCGTTCATATTTTATTTATTATTAGTAGTGGGGCTCTGTTGAAAAAGTCATAGAGTAAAGGTTAATCTACCCTATGAACATGTTGTTATTGAAGTAACAAACATGTCAAAAAAAGAGGAATAGGAAAGTTTAAATAGTGGCATGAATAAATTCTACTCATGAAAAAGATGAGGGATTATCAAAGCTTTTTAATTTATGGCGGATTATTAATTGCTGTAATTCTTTTTGGTGCTGTGTTTAGCGTTACTAATGTCGGCGCTTTAAGCAGTTCTCAACTTTCAGTATCTACTCAAATTGAAAATCTAAGAGAGGATATTAGCAGACTAAGGGATGATATAAGCAATCTGAAAAGAGATGTTAATTTTCTCATAGATAAAACTGGAAAGAGAAGAGAATATGATGCATGATTCGGCACTTCAATCTCTGGATGGGGACACAGATTTGTCAAGGCAGGACCAACAGATAACCGTAGATTAGTATATTTTGAATTATTATCAAATAAAAAAATTGAAAACTGCGAAGTGAAACTGAAGGATGGAAGCTGGGTAACTATATGGACTCCAGATAACCTTCGTAATGTCCAAAGAGGCGAAAGATTTGCTACAGGAAGTAAACTTTGGCCACACACAAATTTTATATCCAAATCCCAATATTTCCCTAAAGAACCAATATATACTGAACCGAATACTCCTCCAGTACAGTTGGGAGATGAAAAGACATATTTCATATATGTAAGGTGCCATCCAGACGGATTTTCAGATATCTGGCTGCCATCAGCTAACGGTTTAAAACTTCCAATCTTATGGTCTGAGCAAAGAATAGCAATAGACTAAGAGTCCTATATCAATAGGTGATTCTTTCATGTTCTCTTTATTCGAAAATTATAATTTTTAAATGTCTACTGTGATATGTTCTGAATACCTTGCAAATATTAGACTTACAAACTTCTCTTCTGAAAACTATAAAATTTCGGAAACTGAGCATTCTTAAATTCAGAAGGAAAATTCACTAAAAATAGAATTATGCAAAGTTCTCTATAATTTCCAACAACTAAAAACCTTGCTTAAAGAAAGGTTTATAATATACAACGTAACAATTTGATTTTATGAACACAAAGGGAAAACTGAAAAAAATATGGAACTTTATATGGAATGATGACAGCCTACTAAGCTGGATAATTAATATTATACTTGCCTTTGTGCTTGTAAAATTTTTGATATATCCAGGATTGGGATTGTTTTTAGGAACAACACACCCAGTGGTTGCAGTAGTATCCGGAAGCATGGAACATGAAGTTAAAGGATTTGACTTCTGGTGGTATAATAACAAAGACTATTACATAGACTATGACATTAAAAAAGAGAATTTTACAGAATACAGATTCAGAGACGGATTTAACAGGGGAGACTTAATGGTAATCGTAAGGGCAAAGGAAATAAAAAAAGGAGATGTGATAGTATTCAGAGGAGATGCAGAAGAGCCAATAATACACAGGGTAATTAATGTCAGCAGTGAGGCTTATCAAACAAAAGGAGATAATGGAATAACCAATAGAAAATCCAGAACAGACGAAACAGAAATAACGAATGACAGGGTTGTAGGAAAGGCAATATTTAGAGTGCCTTATTTAGGATGGGCTAAACTAGCTTTCCTAATGTTAATCCACAATGTATTTTCTTAATAAGGAAAGGCAATGGTAAAACATTTAAATTAATGCATATTTTAAATCATGGGTTGATAAAAAATGTTTTGTCCTAAATGCAGCAATTTGCTAATGCCAAAGGAAGGAAAGATGTCTTGTAGCTGCGGCTATACAAGTGAAGAGACTAAACTCAAAGATAAGAAAAAGAAGGCAGAACAAGTAGTTGTTGTCGAAAAATCCCAAGAAAACCTGCCAAAAACCAAAGCAGACTGCACAGAGTGCGGGAACAATGAGGCATACTTCTGGACAATGCAGACAAGATCAGGAGACGAGCCTGAAACAAGATTCTTCAAATGCACAAAATGCAACAAAGTTTGGAGAGAATACTAATATTATAAAATGAAAAAATGGGATAAGTTATTAACATTGTTTGCAATCTTCAGCTTATTTATCCTAACAGCAAGCGGAGAAAACCACATATCGGACAACGATCAAGACGGCTTAGAAGATGCTTTAGACAATTGCCCTTTCACACCAAACTCAGACCAGATTGATACAGATGAAGATGAAGAAGGAGATGCGTGCGACATAAATGATTTCCTTGTTGACCTCGCAGTTGAGGAATATAGTTATGACTCCATAAGCAAGACAGTATACCTAAAAATTGTAAGTAATGGACAAGATGATTTCTTAAACTATGAAGACGACCTAGAACTACAAGAAGCATTATTCTATTCAGTAAACGAGCCAAATATAGGTACAACACTCAGAATATACTGGGTAGTTACACATTATGATCTAACTGAAGAAACAATAGAAGTGCTGACAGCAGAAATACCACCAGTAGTGTCACAAGAACCAGAAGCACTAAGACCTGGAATGTATAAAGAATATAATTTTAATGATATACTGCTTCCTGAAAACGTGCAGAGAGGACAGCTGTATGTAGAACTAGACCCTGAAGATAAAATAACCGAAGGAATTTATGGCGAACAAAACACGCAGCAAATATACTGGATTGTAAAGAATGCAAAAATAAATTTGCTAAGCTCAATATCTGAAAATTTGGAGCTAGAATTCGCTAGACCCTTTGTACCATTATCTATATCCAATGCAATTGTTGCCAGAGGCGAAGAAGAGAGCGTGACATTAACTGCAATACCAAAGACCTATTATATAACTGCTGCATGGGGCCAAGATTTTGTTCTTGAAGAATCAAATTCCACAGAAGAAATAGAAGTGGAATTCATAGTTGAAGATGGCGAGAGTGGGATAATGAATAGGGATAACAATTATTCTGCAGGAGGCAGTGGAGGAGGAATAATGAATTTGACTAACAATTATTCTGCAACAATAAATCTAAAAGAAGGAAATAATTTTGTCAGAATCGTTGTAAGGCAGTCAGAAGGAAATGTTGTGGCTGAACTAGTAGAATATTTGGTGTTAATAAAGAAGCAGCCTTTAATCTTACTGGATTCACTTAATGAGAGCCTCACAGCAGAAGTCCAGCCGCTATTTGATCCTAGAATTAGTGAATATACCTTAAATGCAAGCAATGAAGAAGAAAATGTTACACTAAGCGCAATACCGAATACAATTACTGATACGACAATAAAATTTGAGCTTGAAAACTCCACAAGCGTGGAAGACATAACACAGGACAGCAATAACTCAACAACAATAAAGCTAAAAGAAGGGATAAATGTTGTCAAGGGGCCTTGGCTGCAAGGAGTAATACCAAGAGTTACAGCTAACAGGAATCTTCTTAGAGACAGCTTTCTGAAAAATAATTATGATTATTATTTCAGCATGGACCAGGATACTATACCTCCATTAGATGTTATTGAGAGATTGATAAGGCATGATAAGCAGGTAGTTAGCGGGATATACTTCAACTTCCATATGGTTAATGGCATGCCAAGAGAGATGCCTGT
>CAYJAX010000016.1:0-10136 GCA_964368545.1 Candidatus Woesearchaeota archaeon
CCATTATTATTGTTGTTCAAGTATACTAAGCGCCCCCTAGTGTAGCCCTTTCACTTTCTTGGATTGTTCACCACCACTTCAGGCCAAGTTCATGGATTGTTGTAGTTGTATTTTATAGCAACAATGTTGCCCTAGTGAAAGAGCGTGTAGCCCAAACCTACTCCAATTGCTTACAAACTTTGCAAACTTAGTAGCTGGGACTAATTTTTATTAAAATAAGAAGTATAAAAATTTAATTATTCATTGGGCTCTGTTGAAAATCTATTTTAATTAGTTAACCCTTAGATTCCCTTAGAGGGAAAACTAAGGGGGAGGAGATGTGATCCTCCATGAAAAAAGAGGAAAAATTAGTTAAAAAAGTTGAGCATTTGTTAAAACAGATTGGTTGTCCTAGATGGCTGCACCATTTCGGGCCTAAAAAATACAAATTCCTACAGCACGCTTTAGCGTTGCTGTTGAAAGAAACTTGCAAGTTTTCTTTCAGAAGAATATCTAATATGCTCTCAATGCTAGGATTTGAAGCTCCATCTTACTCTGCACTATGTAAGATGAGGAAAAGAATTCCTTTATGGATTTGGAATTCTTTACTGAAAATAACTGCAGGAATTAACAACTTTGATGTTGCTATAGACGGAACAGGATACAGCTTAGCAAATCCAAGTAGTTATTATGTCCAAAGAATCGATAGAAAAAAGCCTGTGAAAAGATTCACAAAACTTTCTGCACTGTATAGTATCAAGAGCAGAAAGTTTATTGGTCTTCGAGTGAGGGCAAGACCAAGACACGATGTTAAGGATGTTGGTTATCTGCTCAAGAGGTGTAAAAACATAAAGAAATTATATGCTGATTCAGCATACGATGCTGAATGGATTCATAAACTAGCTTACGAACAAAACATTGTAGCAATAATCAAACCAAAAAAGAAAGCAAAAAAAGGATTTTACAGAAAAAAACAGATAAAAAATTATTCTGAGAAAGAATATCATCAAAGAAGCCTTATAGAATCAGGATTCAGCAGCATCAAGAGGAGGTACGGAACCTCGGTTCTGTCGAAGTCTCTTGTAGCACAAAGAGCAGAAATATATTGTAGGGCAATAGCCCACAATATATCATTAATAAAACAAGAGACTTTCAACTAAGCCCAAATAAGCCAAAACCTTTAAAAATCCTGCACTAATTCACTTTCTCAATGATAATAGATGGTTCAGACAAAATACTTGGAAGACTGGCATCATTCGCAGCTAAAAGAGCGCTAGATGGAGAAGAGATAGTTATACTGAACTGCGAGAACATAGTAGTATCATCAACTAAAGAATTTCTGCTAGATCATTACAAGCAAAGAATAGACAGGGGACATCCTTATCATGGGCCTTTCTTTCCAAAACTTCCAGACAGGATAGTCAAGAGGACAATAAGAGGAATGCTGCCATATAAAAAAGAGAGAGGGAGAAATGCATTTAAAAAAGTAAAGTGCTATCTAGGAATTCCATCAGAATACAAAGGAAAAGAATTTGAGAAAGCTAAAATAGCAGACACTACAAAATACAGAACACTAAATTATTTAAAGCTCAGCAGGATATCAGAACACTTGGGAAAGAAGATATAATATGGTTACTAAAGCTAAGGTAATACAGACAATAGGAAAGAGAAAAGAAGCAATAGCTAAAGCTACACTATACTCATCAGGCAAAGGAGTAGTAAGAGTAAATAGTGTAATTCTAAACAACATAAAACCTGAGTTGGCAAGAGATAGAATGTCTGAGCCTTTGCAGCTGGCTGGAGAAACTTCCGAGAAGGTGGATATAAAGGTAAGTGTACAGGGTGGTGGATGGCAGGGACAGACAGAGGCTGTAAGGCTGGCAATAGCAAGATCTCTAGTTGAGTTCAACAAAAAATTAAAGAAAACTTTTTTAGATTATGACAGACACCTAATAGTACAGGACATTCGCCATAAAGAACAAAGGAAACCTAATGATTCTAAGGCAAGGGCAAGCAGGCAGAAGTCGTATAGATAGCTGATATTTGTACTAAGAAGAGTCTAAAACTTAGCTAACTATTCTATTGAACTACTAGTCAACATAATTACCGCTAATTTATTTCCTAAACATAATTTCAAAATACAATTTTTTTCCTTTCTCAAAAATCTTCATGTAAGACTCTAAATTTTCCTGTTTTATTCTCAGCTTAAACCCTTTATTCATAGCTTCCCTATCAACATTTAATGGTATAAAATCCCTGAATGATTTAAGAGTCAGCTTGTCTACATCTCCGTTTTCCATCTTTTTCTTCAGCAGAGCCAGACCTGTAGTAGTTATCTCATAAGTTCCAGGCATCGGGAGAGAGAATGTAGCTGCCAGCCTTATAGCTTCTGCTTTTGCACCTTGGGCTACACTATATTTCTTGCCTTCACCTTTGTATTTGTTTAGCATGTAATATTCATAAAAAAGCCATCCTGGAAGAAGCCACTTTGCATTTTTTACTTTCTTTATATTCCATAATCTGCTCTTTGCATATTTCAATTTAACTCTCATATTTATCATAAAATAATATTTAGGCTTAGAGTTTATATAATTATCTTATGGCATGTATTGTTGCATAAGCGAGAGTATCTTAAATAAACTAATATTACTGTTTACTTTTTATTGTGAAATAATCTTTATACCCTTCTGCCTGCATTCTAAATAACTTTTCATACTTGCCTCTCTTCATTAAGAGTTCGTGATGGCTTCCTTCTTCAATAATTATTCCTTTTTCTATCAAAACTATTTTATCTGCCATCCTGACTGTTGAAAATCTGTGTGAAATGAGTATCGTTGTTTTTCCCTTTGTGAGTTTTTCAAATTTTTGAAATAATTTATATTCTGCCTTAGCATCAACTGCTGCTGTTGGCTCATCCAAACATAAGATTATAGCATCCTTAAAGAATGCTCTTGCTAGTGCTATTTTCTGCCATTGACCAACAGATAATTCCACTCCTTCGTCTTTTAATGTTTTTCCAACTTGTGTTTTATATTTATTCTTCAGGGATCTTATGAAGTCCCATGCTTCTGCCTTTAACGAAGCAGAATGTATCTTTTCTTTATTGTATAATTGTTTAATTCTGCCATATCCTATATTCTCTTCAATTAATGATTCATATTTCATAAAGTCCTGGAATATAACCCCGATATTATCATGCAGGCTTGTTAATGAATATTCCTTTATGTCTATTCCATCAATTAATATCTTTCCTTCTGTAACATCATAGAGCCTTGTTAATAACTTAACCAATGTTGTTTTTCCAGAACCGTTTTCCCCGACCAAGGCTATGCTTTCACCAGGCATAATATGCAGATTAAAATTCTTGAGTGCAGGCGTCTTTGCTCTTGGATAATAGAATGTAACGTCTATAAATTCTATTCCTCTCTTAAGCTTCTGAGGAAACTTTATTGGATTGGATGATTCTCTTACCTTTGGCTCAAAACTTAATAGTTTAACAAACGGAGTGATAAATGTTGAACTTTGATTTAGTTCACCGATCATTCTTACCATGTGCCTAGCGTGTTCTGCGAATTGAAATAACAAAGCCCAGAAGAATGTAAGTTCTCCTATTGTTATTTGATTTTCTAAAAATGCTTTTACTACAAACCATGCAGCTAAAACAGACAATGTTCCCTCTATTGTTCCAATTATGATATATAATCCAAATTCTTTTTTCGCCGCCTTTTCCTGTTTTGTGATAAATTGGTTGAAAAGATTATCAAATTTCTCTAAAAAATGTGACTTTAACCCGAATAGTTTAATTTCCTTTACTGCCTCGGGATTGTCAGTCATCAATTTTTTATAATAATTTGCTTCTCTGGAAATTGGCGAATATAAATCAAATGCACTCCAAACTATCTTAGAGGCCCCGAATGCAAAAATTATGCTGGGTATAGATGCTCCGGCTATTAATAAAACAACAACCCAGTTGAATGTAAACAATGCCCCAATTACAACTAACACGCTAATAGCTTCACCGAAGAACCATGTGAACTGCCAGAAGAATTCATTTACTCTCCAAAGACTTTGACTTGCTTTTGTCAAGGTATTATAATATTCAGGATCCTCAAAATAAACTGCATCTAGGGAAGAAACTTTATTCATTAAAGCCTTGGCAACTTGCCTGTCTAATCTTTGAGAATGGACTTTTTTAATAATAGACTGAATATCCCACATAATACTTTGCAAAACTCTCGCAACACCGTAAATAATCAGAATCCCTACTATTCCTATTCCAAGTTTCTGCACTAATATGAAGTCAGTTCCACTGACTATTTTGTCTATTATTATTTTAAATACATAAGGTTCTATTATTGTAAGAAGACCGCTGAATACTATGACAAAAAAAATTAAGATTGTAAAACTTTTAGACGATTGAAAAGTCCATCTAATTGCCAGCTTCAAAGCTTCAAGACGTTCTTTAAAACTTATCTTTGTTCTTTCCATTTTAATCTCAATTTAAAATGAATATAAAAGACTTGCTAATTTAATTCTTATGGACGCGATAACGCGCTTAAATTCTTTACTTTCTCGAAATCATAGACTTAATATTTTCTACAATAAAAACTTCAAAATTTGATATATTACAATTGCCCAAATCTTAAATAGCTATCCAGTCCTTCTATATTAGACAAAGATGACCTAAATAAAATGTTCCTTAACTTGTTGTTTACCTTAATTCTTCTTCTCTGCAGAACAGAATTCAATACATGGAAAAGCTTTTTTCCTTCCCTATCCAAGTCTGTCAGTAAAACGACTTCTTTATTATTTATTTCCTCAACAACCTCAAATAATGCTCTGTTAATTGTCTTTACATTCTTAATGCCAAACTTATTCATGGCAATCTTATCTTTCTTACCTTCGACAATAACTAGGAGATTCTTATATCTTATGTTCTCTATTTCTTTCAGTAATTCATCGTCTGTTTCCAATAGCATTTTAGAGATTATGCAGGTTTAAATCTTTTTTGTCAACCTAATTCATCATTTAAAAGTTCATCTAATAAAAATTTAGGATTTACATCACCAAATGAAGCTATTGGAGAATTCGTGCCATCAACAATAAGGTTGTTAATCCACGAGCCTGAACGCATGTCGTTGTACCACTCATATCCATAATCTAAAGTTAATTTTCTTTTTAACTCTGAAGCTCTTATCATTGCAAGTAAGTAAGAAGGAACGTACAAAACACTTTCTGGAAGTATGTGATGAAGCTGCCAGTATCTTCCATCAACTTCAATGCCCATATACCTCTTTATCATTTTAGAGTAATATTCATTTGCTTTATCCATAGTCATGTTTTTGTCCCAGAAATTAATTTTAAACATTGAGTTGGCAGAATAAAAAGTTATTGCGAATAAGTCAAGGAATCTTGATCTTTCTACAATCTCTTCTGCATCTTTAGTGTTAAATTTTAGTTCTTTCGTAAGATAACCGTAGTCGCTTACCAAATTCTCGAAGAAAGTAGAGAAGGTTTCACATAATGCTTCTGAACAAGGATACTTTTCCCAGAAAGGAAGGGTTTTATTTATGTTTGAGAAATGAACTGCATGGCCGAACTCATGATAAACAGAGTTCATATCATTCAAAAAATTCTCAGCCTTGAAGCTGACCCTGATATCATCAGGAATTTTTATAGCGTAACAGAAAGGTGAACTGTATTTACCTTTCCTGTCATCACTGTCAACATATATCTTTTCAGTGTTAAAGCCTAGTATTCTCATCCTGTCGCTAACAGACCTGACAATGTCAAACTTCCTTGATATCTTAAGATTCTCAAAGATAGCATTTCTGAAGTAATAGAAGTCATCATAGTATTCTCCTTCCTTGCCATTTAATTCATTAGAATAGTAATCAAATTTTTTCATGAATGATTTTTTAAGTTTTGAACCCAAATATTCTATAACATCTTTTAACTTATTTTTAGTTATTCCATGCTGAAATAAATAAGGTTCTAAAACGTCAATACCAAATTTGTCACACGCAATTTTGTAAGTTTCTGCGTTCTTCTCTATAATTGGAGTTATATATTTTGTTTTCCCCAAGAATTCATCAAAAACTTTTTTTCTTGTTTTATTATCAGATTTAACAACAAATTGTCTCCAATTAGACCAGTTAACATTTCTCATTGTTGAATTTTATATTACTAACACTAACTTTCTTATTTCTTGTTTCATGAAGCTTTATAAAAAGTTTTGAAAGTTTATCTGAAAGCTGTGCCGATATACATTCGTAGTACAAAACCTTTGGTTCTTTGAAATTTTTTAGAAATATTTTGGCAAGGTCAACATTTTTCTTCTCAAGATCATTGATATTTTTCTTAGAGTATTTTAATCCGACCTGCATGTCAAAATATTGTTTTGCAAGATTCTCCCTGTTTTTTTCTGCCTTTAGGCACCACTCATTTAGTTCCATTATATTCAAATATCATCAGTTAATAATTATTTAAAACTTTCCTGTGGTTGATGGCAAAGATAGAAGAGCTGAGATCAGATGTCTTGGATACTATAGTCATAAGGTGATTAGCAATTTGTGTATCTTCTCTCGTTGTAAAACTAATATTATTCAGCATTCTTGTAAGGGCTGCTTTATTGTCATTTAATTCGTTAAGTGCTGCAGGAGAGAAATTGTAAAAAAGATTGTAATAATCTTTAAGGAAATCATTTGTAGCAGAACAAAGCTTAAGTGTATCGTTATTTATCATCACTTTACTGTCATTCAATATTCCTGATATGTATTTATACTCATCAGCTATTTTCTCGAGAGTCCATATAACAATAGAAAGAAAATTATGGTTGGACTCGTTGCTGCTAATACCCTTGTTAATAAGCCTAAGACAAAAACTGCATAGCTGGTTGTTATTCTTTTCTAAACCGATAATATCAGATGAACTGACATCTCTACCTTTTAATACATCCAGACTCTTGTCAGCCAAGCTAAGAGTTACGAGAAAGCATCTTCTTAATGCAGAGTCAAATTCGTTCCTGTCTTCTGCAGCCATATTCTTTATAACTATCCTCTTTTCAGTGTTCTCAGAAACGACAAATCCGAGAAGCATGCAAGAGACAAGGTCGTTAATCACTGAACTGAATTGAGGCTTCACGTTATGCAGAGATATTTCATCATAGCCTGACTTATGAAGGGCAGACACGCAATACCTGAGGGTTCTCTCGCTAAATGAGCCGACATCAAGCTTTACAGAAGTACGTTTATTAGGATAGTCAGTTCTTATGATAAGTTCGTTGCCTCTTTCTTCAATATCGAGCTCATCGCTTTTCTTAATAGAATATTTCCTAATCCAGCCACTTGGAAGAGAAATAACTGAAGTCTTTCCTGCAAGCTGTATTACTTTTCTTCTCATGCGATTAACTTCAGGTTTCTAGTCTTATAAGCATTTCTAGTATATAATTTATATAACATCTAAGAATCAGAAATATATTCTAAAACTTCTAATAGCATAATACAGAAAAATCAGGAGGATGATTTAAGTGGACAACAAAGAGATGATGATAATAGCAAAGTTCAGGGAGAACTCCAGGGAGAGCCTGACAAGGATGAGCAGGAAAATATCAGTGCCTGTATCTACAATATACGAGAAGCTCAAAAACTACGAGAAAGGCATAATAAAAAAGCATACATGCCTGCTTGACTTCTCCAAGTTAGGATTTGGCACAAGAACAGCTGTAATAATAAAAGTCAAGAAAGAAGACAAAGAAAACTTAAGGAAGTTTCTAACAGAAAACAAGTATGTCAACTCTTTCTATAAAATAAACAACGGCTATGACTTCATGGTGGAGGCTGTTTTCAGGGGGCTAAACCAGGCAGAAGAATTTGTAGAGGAGCTGGAAAATAAATACAATGTAGAGGACAAGCATGTCTACTACATAGTTGAAGAGATAAAAAAGGAGTCATTTATGAGCAATCCAGAATACTTAAAGGTCGGGGGGCAATTGTAGGGTGGCCAACAAAATATATAAAAGAAGAGATACTTGAAAAATAGCATGAGAGAATTTGTGTTATGCTTTGCAATATTAATAATTCTAAGTAGTCATATCGCATTGGCAGAGTCATTTGTTAAAGTAGAGCAGACATGCAGTAAAGGAGACGGATGCAAAAAAGACTGTGAAAATGGAGATTACGACTGCAGCTGTGAATCACAGAATGGTGATGTATGCGAGGAATTTGAAACATGCAATGGAAGGCTTCTTTCTAACTGGCGTAATAAAGTCTGCTGCTCTTCAGAATGCACCAACGGAAGCATAAAAGCAAATGTAACAAAGATAAAAATATTCAGCAATGAACTGCCAAGAATAAACATATTGGCTGAATACGAAGATGAGAAAAAAGAAGATAGCGGTATGGGAGAAATTATAGTTGTGTCTGTTATTGCATTCTTAGGAATATTAATCTTTTTAGGAGAAGCTTTGTACAGGCCGAAAAATAATCCGTTGATGAATATTCTGCAAAAAGAAGAACACAAGATAGATAGTGATAAAGCAGGTAGTAGCGAGCTTCTAAATACTGTAATAGAATCACTAACAGAAGATGAGGCAAAAGTAGTAAGAGCTTTGCTGAAAAATGAAGGGATTTACATGGAAGACTTAAGAAAGAAATTAGGTTTCTCGAAAGAGAAAATGGCTTATAGCATGATAAAATTGGACAGAAGGCAGATAATAAAAAGCAAAGGTACAAATAATCCCCAATTATTTATAAACAACTGGCTGAAGTAGAAGTTTTAGCAGATAAAAATTAAACATCATAAAATAGTTATTTTCTTCCACTAACTTCATTGATTCTTTCAATTTTTCTAGCAATAGAAATATTAATTCTAAACAGCATATTTTGATTTTATGAAGATCAGAGACATGCCTTTCTACTCAAAGCCTGACTTCAAGATATTAACAAAGGGAAGTAATTTCCTTGATGATGCAGAGCTTCTGGCAATAATTCTTGAGAGGGGAAACTCTTCAGAGAATGCCATAGAACTTTCATACAGGCTGCTTAAGAAATATAACCTCAGCAAGCTTTCTTCTATGAATATTTCAGAACTTAAAAGAGAATTAAATGACAATGTTAAAGCCATGAAAATTTTGAGTTTATTTGAGCTTTCCAGAAGGCATTTAAGGTTTAAGTCTAACGGCTTCACCAAGAATATTAAATCAGCAAAAGACGTATTCAATATCTTCCATTCAAGATTAATCAACGAGAAGAAAGAGAACTTTGTTGCCCTGTATCTTGATTCCAGAGATTGTATTATAAAAGAAGAAACTATTTCTGTTGGCACTGTTGATTCTTGCCTTGTTCATCCGAGAGAGGTCTTCAGGACTGCCATTACTGAAAGCGCATGCTCTCTTGTTCTTGTCCACAATCATCCAAGCGGGAATCCTTCTCCTTCACCGGAAGACGAGGAAGTAACAGATTTATTGGTTGATGCAGGCGAACTGCTGAATATAAAGGTTAAAGATCATGTCATAATAGGATGTGAGAAATATTTTAGCTTCAGAGAATTTTCAGAAAAATCCTGTTAATTCTTATTTTTATATTTATTATATGCATAATCCAATAGTATAAAGCTTACAATTAATATTAATGCGTGAACTATTCCAGATAAAAATGATTTAGAGACTAATAATTCTGCTTGCACAAGTAAAGCACCAAACAATGCAGAAGAATATATTGATAATGCTCCTGTCAACGGATTTACTAACTTATTTTTTGTGATGTGAATTATCCCTAAAATTAATAGTGCGCTCGCTCCTATCATTAATGCCCGTATCGGATTGACAGTTGGATATACATATACATACAAAACATCTATTATGTACTGCAGCAAGATTAATCCAAAAATAGTTAATACTTTCTTAGCTTTCATAGTATATCCTGTATATTTTTCCTTGATTGTCATCAGATACTAGTAATCCATTATTGTAATTTATTATGTCTACTGGCCTTCCTTTGACTGTCAATGTGCTTAGCCATCCAGTTGCAAAGTCTTTTACTTCTTTTGTTTTCAGGTCTATCCTGACAATCTTGTATCCTGTCGGTTCTTCTTTGTCCCATGATCCGTGGTATGCAACAAACAGGTCTCCTCTGTATTCTTCTGGGTATTTGCTGCCT
>CAYJAX010000017.1:0-9847 GCA_964368545.1 Candidatus Woesearchaeota archaeon
CCTGAACTCTTTTTATCTCTTCTTCTAAAGCATGCTTGTCTTCTCTAATAAAAAATTTTGATTGGTCTAATGGTTTTCCATAAATTAATTTACACTCACTTAATTTTTTTAAAAATCTGTCTGGTTTTGCTCTTAAATCTGGGATGTGATCACTTCTACTATATAACTCATTGTGCTCAAGTTCCCATAAAGAAAGAGGTATAATCACTGCAGGTTCTATTTCTGAGCTGTTGACTGAGAAAACTGCATCTTCATGTTTATTCTCTGTAACGATTGGAACTACATCAACATCACTCCCTTTTTTCATCTCCCTTCGTACAAAACTGCCCTTTATGTAAATAGCAACTAAAGCATTTTTAGGGATTAAATTAATAATGAGAGTCCTTGCCTTTTCAACAGCAACAATTGCTTTATTCTCTATTTTAGTTTTATTTTTCCAATCTTTCCAAAAATCATAGTCTTTCATAGTCCTTCAACAACCCTAAATTATTTATGTGATAGTATATTTTTTAAACAAACTTTATTAAACCTTCTGTTCATATGAATAATTTAATGGCAAGCAGAGACAAGTTTGAGACTTACAAAAATGTTTTTGACGAAAAGACAAGACTGACTTTATTCAAGCTAAGCAGCGATGGCTATTTTGATGAGCTTAAAAGTCCAATATCAATAGGAAAAGAAAGCAACGTATTCAGCGCTGCAAAAAAAGATGGTTCCATTGTCTGTGTAAAAATATACAGAGTAAACGTGTGCGACTTCAAAAAGATGTATAACTACATTGCTCCAGATCCAAGATTCAAAGGACTACAAAAAAAAAGAAGGCAAATAATATATGCCTGGGCACAAAGAGAGTACAGAAACTTGTTGATAGCCAAAAAAACAGGAGCCAGAGTCCCTTTTCCATATGCTGTAAGAAACAATGTTTTAGTAATGGAATTCATAGGAGATAATAAAGCAGCACCAAGACTAAAAGACAAAACACCTGAAGATTTAGAAGGATTTATGAAAGAACTAATAAATAATATTAAAATAATTTACAAATCCGGACTTATACATGGAGACTTAAGCGAGTATAATATACTAAACTATAAAGAGAAACCAGTAATAATAGACTTGAGCCACGGATTTAAGGTAGAATATCCAAATGCAGATGAACTGTTGATAAGAGACATAAAAAACCTTGAAAAATATTTTTTGAAACGCAGAATAAAAATAGATGCTGAAAAAATACTATCAATGATAAAAGAAAATGGAATTTAGTTACGAAATAAAAATACCAAAAGAAAGAGTAGCAGTCTTATTAGGAGTAAAAGGAAAAACAAAGAAGAACATAGAAAAAGCATTAGTGATTAAAATTAATGTAGACTCTGAAGAAGGGATCGTAACGTTTTCAGGAGATGACAGCCTAAAATTAATTATAGGACAGGATATTATAAAGGCAATAGGGAGAGGATTTAACCCAGATATAGCAATTGAATTATTAAATGAAAATTTACAACTTGAAATAATATACATCACGGAATACACAGGATCTTCAAAGAAAAAATTCTTGAGAATAAAAGCAAGAGCCATAGGAGAAGGAGGAAAAGCCAGAAAATACATAGAAAAATTAACTGAAACTAAAATAGTCATCTACGGAAAAACTATAGGAATAATAGGAGAATATGAAAATATCAACTTTGCTAGGAGGGCATTTGAAGGATTATTATCTGGGCAAAGGCACTCAACTGTTTACTCATGGCTTGAGAAGAATATCAAATCTAGAAAACACTTATTATACTAATCCTCCCCATATTTAATTTCTTTTTTGTTATTTCTTCTTCTTTGCTGACAAAATATATCATAACAAAATTAAAAGTCCACACTATAACATAAAGAATATATTTTACTTTTGAAGCTAAAATTCTTCAAAATCTTCCAATTCCTTTAAGTGCCCATTCTTTCTCAGCCAATCAACCTGATTATATTTATACTTATATACAACATCCCCTTTCTCATCCCCGCCAAGCTCCCAAGGCTCTACTAATAAAATATCGCCTTCTCTGATCCATAACTTTTTTTTCAAACTGCCAGGAACACGACATATACGCGTCTTACCATCAAAACATTTGACCCTCATACGACTTCCTCCCAATCTCTGCTCTATAACACCCAAGATCTGATTCCCCTTAGGAAGCCTGACCCTGAAAACTTCTTCTTCACTCTTCTGATCATTAAATTTTTTATTCACAAAACTGCAAACCAAACCAATTTTATAAAGCTATTTATTCTAACCTAAATAAAACAGTAGCCCTATAAACCAATTTATTTGTTAGTCTATTCCTGCTGTGAAGAGATCTTGTGACAGTAAGCTTACCTTTCTTGAACTTTCTTTTAAGCATCGGACCTAAAGTACTTCTTGCAAATCGCTGATTAGTTAAGTAAACATCAATTCCTGTCTTTAGCTCCACAACTTTAGAAATCTTTACATCATCCCTCTTAATTATAAGTTCCCTAATAAAATCTATTACTTCATCAGTTGCCGGCCTAAGCTGAAGAATTGCTTCATAATATTCAGGATGCCTGTTTTCACTTTTCATAATCTAAGTTTATAGTCAAATATAAAATAATGATTCTTTTCTTTAAATAGTATTTATAACCTTACCTGCTTTTGATTCCCGCAAGCTGTGCACTTTAAGTAAGTGTTACCTTCTTTTTCGATAATCTGAGTATCAGGCTTACTACAATTGCCGCACAAAACATACAAGTCTGCATACTGTTTTATTTTAGAATTAATAAGCTGCGCATTAACTTTTCTGCCAAGAACAAGCCTGGGGCCGTCAAAAACTCCCGGAGTAGCAAGCTCCTTAAGCAAAAATTTCAAGAAATGATCCTTATCTCTCCTGAAAGCCTCTATGATATTGTTGAAATTAGTTATAACTGTCTTGTTGCCCTGGATGTGACCACGAGCTTTAGGTATTTCAAACCTTTCTGTAACCACCACGCCCTCCGGCAAATTCTTAATACACTCATCAAGCATTTCTTCATAAGACTTCATAATGTAAAAGAAGAACAAAGAAAGTTATATAAATGTTTTGCGTGGAATCTCCTCCAATATTTATTTTATTATCCGACAACCCTTAATCTATTCTTATGAATTTCGAAAACCTCGCCATCCTTTATCATATCTTGAACTATAGAATTCACCTCTATTTCAGGAAGACCACTGCCTATAATTACATCACTCAACTGAACTCCATCACCCTTGTCCAGGCCTTCAATGATACTCATAACCTGCTCCCTTTTACTAGAAGAAACAGAATCAGTGACTTTTTCCTCAACAATATCAAAAACTTCCTCCATAGGCTTTTCCTCAACAATAAAATCAACCCTGATAGGTTCGCCATACATTCTAATAAGCTCAAGCTTCCTAACCTTAAGCCACAAAGGGTTATCAAGCTTTCTCATAATCTCAGGACTTAAGTAAAGCTGACTGTTGTTTTCCTTAACCTTACCAACAACCAAGACCAAGTCGCCTATATTCACACCATTAAAAGACTCAACTTCTTCGTTCCAAGCCTTAACCCTTATAGTTCCAGAACTATCATCAAGAGTAAAAGCAAGATAATTATTACCATCAACTCTATCGATTACAATTCCAATAAGATTTACCCTAGATATTCTAATATTATTAAAATCAACATAACCAGGCTCAAACTGCTCAGTTCCCCTAATATATTTATTAGATAGTAAACTACTAATCCAAACCTTGTAAGCTGTCTGTCTTTTATTCTGTTCCATCTTCATCCTTTCGATATAAAGTTTCTCTTCGGCTCAAAAATATCACCCGCCCTTTTTAGCAGCTCAATAGCCTCCTCAACTTTACCAACAACCAAACCTTTAGCAACAGCTTCGCTAACAATCTTTTCTATAGGAATAACTTTCTGACCAGAGGAATCTAAGTTATACACTATCTCTTTCACAACTAGAATACAGCTCCTTGTGGAAGCTGTTATACCCGAGCTAATACGGTCAATATCTATCTGACCTGTCTCTGGATCAAAGCCCACCTGCATAAGGCAATGCTTGAGCAAGTTAATAGCCCTTATGGAATCTTCCTTACTTGCCTTTTCATCCAGCCTTAATCTAGCAGAAGCTTCAGTAAGCCTTATCAAGCCTTCAAGCTGCCTAGCAGAAATAGGAATAGGCTTAACATTATCATCCCCACTCTTGCTAGAGTTTCTCAACTGCACATAAAAATTTTTTATTTCATTAACAGCCTCACGGGTCAGCTTAGGATTTATCTTCTGCTTAGCATACGCAACATATTTTCTCAAAAATTCCGGAGTCACTTCTGTCTGATAAATTTCAGCTTTGTGAGATGCATCTAGAACGTGCAGCGCAATCTTTTCATCTTTCTCAGCATTGGGAATATCCCTAACAGGAAATATAAGATCAAACCTGTTAATAAGTGTTGGAGGAAGATCAATCTGAGAAGCAATCGGCGTATAAAGGTCAAATCTCCCAAATTTAGGGTTTGCTGCAGCAAGCAATGTAGTCTGCGCGCTCAGACTTGCCTGAATATTAGCTTTTGAAATAGTTACTCTCTGTTGTTCCAGAGCTTCATGCAACGCGCTCCTGTCCTCATCATTCATCTTATCTAATTCATCAACAACAGCCAAGCCTTTATTTGCCAAAACCAAAGCCCCAGCCTCCAAAGCCCAACCTCTCAAGAATTCATCTTTTACCACACTTGCAGTTATACCTGCAGAGGTTGCACCCTTTCCACTAACAAATCTTGCCTTAGGGGCGACTTTACTAATAAATTGAAGTATCTGGCTTTTACCAGAATTATGACACACAATCCCATTTGCTATAAAAGAGTGACTAACAGGAACTTCAAAATCATAAACATCTCTTATTCCCCAAGGCTCAATTTCAACAATCTTTTCCCATATTTGATATAAATCTTCTTTTGTTTTATTTTCTACTATTTTTAAAATATCTTTTAATCTATCTTTCTTCTTTTCAGAATTAAAACCAATATAATCAGCAAATAATTTTATATCATGATTTTTGTTTATACACAAATTATCCCCAATTATTCTGGAATGAATACCAAAATACAAAAACAGCAATTGAACATCCCTTAACAAACCGCAAGTTTCTGATTTTAGCTGTATTGCTATCTCTCCTCTTTCATTTCCAAAAATTGAGCCGCCTGCATCAAAAAGCCAGCCAATGAATTTAGCTATGATATGTTTTTGGCTCTTGAATATTTGCTGAGGCACACGCTTACAAATCAAAAAAGATAGTACTGCTGCAATTCTTCTACTATTAATCTTAATATTGTGCAACTTTTGTACAGAAATATTTTCGACAAGCAGACCATTATTGTTTTCAATTATCTTAGCTTGCGGCTTTCCATCTGTTGCGAATATATCAGGTTCAACACCGAAAGTTTTATTCCACAACTTAGAAATCTTAGGAACTAAATCAATTTCTTCATCATTTACATAGCAAACAACGCCGGACAAATCCTTCTGAACATGACCGCTTCCAATAATGCAGCCACACAAAGATGCTAATTCCGAAGTGAAGTATTCAGGTATTATTGCAGCTTTCAACAGGCTTGACACTTTCTCAACTTTTATAAAATCTGCAGGTGCAAGCTTCCTGATAGTATTAGGTATCTTTGGCATAACCCTTATTTCAGTGCCAAATAAAATTTCATCAGCCCTTTTCCAGCCATCCTTTGTTAATAATGGCTGGTTGTAAGTACAAATTAGTTCCTTTCCAGTCTCGGTAACAACCTTAAGAACTGGCTGTTGAGGATATTTCTGGAAAACTGTTGCGAAATCGTAGTGCTTGTCATACCTATCTTTTCTAATTTTAGTAACTGCTTCCTTAATTGGTTGCAAGTGCGAACTGCCAAGGTCTTGTATTTTTTCCATTCCCTTATAGAACAACGCAACCTGAGAATCTCCAGAAATACAACCAGGATCACCACACAACAACACGTGTATATCCCCCCTAGTAACTGTCCTGTCAGGCTTCTCTTTTCTTACACCTCCAAACAACTGCAAAACCAAAGCCTCTTTTATTCTCTCATGTCCATAAATACTCGGAGCTATGGCACTAACGAATTTCTGAAAAATATTCTCACCCTTAGAAAAATTAACTATAGCTTCCTCATCATTTTTAGTCAAACCTATCTCAGTAAAATCTTCCTGCACTGGCTCTATATTATTTGATTCAAGTATGAGATCGTATCTAACCGACTGTGTGCCTGTCTTAAGATGTATTGGAACTTCCTTTATTATCCCAATGATATCAATCTTGCTTCCAGGGGATGTTCTTCTTTCCATCTTCGGCTCCACTAAATCTTCCTTAAGGAAAACACTCAATCTTTTAGGTTGCTCACCCCCCTCCAGGCTCTCCGGAGCTTCTTCAACCTTCAGATGCTGAACATCAATTAAATCTTTAGATAAAAGCCTAAACTTTCCACGCCAACCACAAGTGCACCTCATAGGCTCTTTAAATTTAGTATCAATCTGCAGAATTGATATGGTATTACCACAACCAGCGCATTCAAACTTGGCATTAGTAACTTGAGGCCTAATATCCGAAGCCTGCCTAACTATGCCATTAGTAACAAGGAACTTTCCGAGATGCTCACTCCTAACATCACTTATCCTAATTCTTTGAGTTTCTGGAAGATTCCTAAACCTAACCCTTGAAAGCTTGGAGTCTTTAGGAAGATCAAACTGTTCAATAGATAGTTCTGCAGACCTAACAGTATTCTCAGGATCGTCAAGAATACTGTCAGCCAGTTCATGATCAAAATGGTTGAGCTCAGCAAAATCTATAACAATAGATCTCTTACCTTGAGAAACAAGGCTATAAATAGTGTTCTTATAATGAATATCAATAAATTCCTTGAACCTCGTAATCTGCTCATTTACATCCATCATTATCCTCTTGTTTTTAATTTACATATCACAATTTAAAAATAATACTATCCTATAAAGTATATATTAACAATCTTTAAAATCTTTATGCATTTTTATGTGAAGAATCTCAAGCACCAATCAGAATTCATTTAAAAGTTTATAAGAATAGTAACCAAACAGTTTCAGCCTTTCTTTTTAAGAGCTAACAAATTCTTAACAAGAAGATCAACAGCCTCTCTAAGCTTAGCTTCGCTCCTTGTGCCAGTACACACAATTTTCCCATTGCTAAACAATAAAAACGTCGCCCTAGTTCCATTAAGTTTGTAAACAAGTCCCGGAAACTGCTCAGGCTCGTACTCGGTATTTTCCAACTCCATAGCAAGCATGTTTAAATTCAAATCCATACCAATACCTCCAGAAGCAACCATGTTCTGAACAGTAACTTTAGGCTCTGCAGTAATCCTAATCCCAACCTTCTCGACGTTCTTTATGATCTGCTTTATAGCTTCCCTCAGCTTCTGCATAGACCTAGCGCCAGTACATACAACATTACCAGAACCAAAAATCAAAGCTGAAGTTTTAGGCTCCCTAATTCTAATAACTAATCCAGGAAACTGCTCAGGATTATACTCAGTGTTAGGAAGCTTTTCAGCCAGCTTAATAAGTGGGATGTCGTGCTCAAGACTTGTCGATGCGACAATATTAACAATCTTAATTTCTTTCTTAACCATCTTTTAATTTAAAGTTAAGAAAAGTTTATAAAGCTTGTTTAAAAACTAAATTTTAGATTACAACTAAACAGGAATAAATTAAATATCTTCAACATTGTGGCATATTCTGTACATCTTAAATGATTTCTGGCTCACCTCACCACCAAGATTGCCGTCATTATTCAAATCAACATGGAGCTTATAGATCTCATTTTTCAAACTTTTATGACCGACACTCTTAAACTTCAAAAGCCTGGCTTTAACTTCATAGCTTCCCACAGGTATAGAAAATTCATAAACATCCCCGCTAGAAGGATGAGCCTCGATAGTGTAAACAGGCAAATCAATATTTACTGGGATATTAACATAAATTGAGGAACTGCAGTACAACTTATCTTTTTTCTCGTACAAGCCATAACTAGAAAAAACTTTCTGAAGAGAAATATAGCCAGTACTTCCTTCCACATATGAAATACCCTCAAACCTGAAGACTGCCAACTCGTCTAGAGTTCTAACTATAAAATAATCATTGACATTTATACTAAAAGACTCTTTTCTAAGCTCCTCTGACTGCCTAAAATATGTGTCCCCACCACAAACAGACTCACAGTATGACCTGTGATTAACATTTTCTGAAAAAGAGCCTGTAAACTGATTATTACTGAAACTAAACAAGGACAAGCCTAAGACAATTACAACAGATAAAACTATAACAGCACCTCTATCCATCAAAACTGAATTCATATTAACTTCTATATAAAACTTTTTAAAATTTCTCGGTGAGCCTTATTTTTTGTGAATGTTAAAACCTATCCTAAACTTTTTATCCTTGATAAAGCCTTCTTCATAAAATTCAGCCTTAACCATCTTAAAACCAACAGATTTTGCACCAGTCTTTCTCTTCACATCATTAATATTCTTACCAATATCAAACTCCAATTCAACAAACAAATCAATCAAGTCATCTTTTATTAAAGCAGCTTTCTTTCTCAAATCCTGAATCCTCCTGACAAGCTCACGAGAAAAGCCTTCACTCTCTAAATCCTTTGAAAGTTCAGTGTCCAAAACAACATGACCATACTGAAATGGAAAGCCCTGCAGCTTTTCATCTAAAGTTTTATCAACTATCTTGAATTCAAGGCTCTTTAAATTTGCCTGTTTTAATATTAGTTTTATTAAATCCTTGATATTAGACTTTATCTTTTTATGATCCTTATGCAAATAAACAACAGCTTTTTTTAAAGGCCACCTAACACTCATACTAACTTTATCCCTTGCCGCCATCAAAGCCTGTACTATAATACTACATTCCTGCATTGCTGCTTCTAACTTGATGTTAATTAATTTTTTATCAGCTTTCGGCCACATTTGCAGATGAATTGACTCTTTAGAATAAACTTCCAAATTTATTTTTTCAGTAAAGAAAGGCAGGAACGGCGCAAGCAGAGTAATCGCATCAAAATAAGTAGAGTGCAAAACTTTCTGAACTTTTGGATTGTCTAAAGCATCTCTAATAAACTGAACATAAGTCTTAGATAAATCAAACAGCAAGAAATTCTTAATTTGCTCCATAGCCTTGTGATATTCCAAAGCTTCTAAATGCTTAGTGACATTTAATTTTAGGTTTTCTCTCCTGGATAATATCCATAAACTAGCAAGGTCTTTACTGCCTTGTTTTCCCAATTTATTGCAGTTCTGCTTAACATAATTAGCTAAATTTTGAATTACCAGTAAATTTCTTTGAATATCCTTGGCTGGACCGTAACCAAAATTTAAATTAAACTGAGGATTCTGAATACAATACTGCCATCGCATAACATCAGCCCCCATTTTTTGGACTGCCTCATCAAACCATATAGCATTCCCCATACTTTTATGCATAGGTGCTCCTTTCTCATCCCTAACCTCCTCGTAAGCAAGAATCCTCCTGTAAGGTGCAACACCCTCTAAAACTACAGACATGAAAAGCTGGGCATAAAACCAAAGCCTAACTTGAGCCCTCATTTCTATCTCCAGATCAGCTGGAAACCATTTATTCCAATAATTCTTATCTTCAAAATATCCAAGAGTTGAAAACGGAACAATGCCTGCATCCAACCAACAGTCTCCAACATCTTTTATTCTCTCAACTTCCTGACCGCACTTACACCTAATTTTTATCTTGTCTATCCAAGGTCTATGCAACTCTGGAAGGTCACTAACATC
>CAYJAX010000018.1:0-9444 GCA_964368545.1 Candidatus Woesearchaeota archaeon
TACCTGTTTCTGATTGTTACTTCAGTAACTCCTGCTACGTCTGCAACTTCTCTTTGTGTTCTCTTCTCATTATTAATCAATGCAGCAACATACAAGGAAGCAGCAGCTATGCCGGTAGGTCCTCTTCCGGAAGTAAGCTCAGCATCTCTCGCCTTGTTGAGTATGTCTATAGCTTTGCTTTGTGTCTCTGCTGAAAGTTTCAGAGCTGCAACAAACCTTGGCAAGTAGTCAGTAGGATTGCTTGGAAGTATTCTTATTCCAAGTTCTCTTGTGATAAACCTGTAAGTTCTTCCGACTTCTTTCTTGTCTATGCCTGAAGCTTCTGATAATTCATCCAGAGTTCTTGGAACCTCATGTCTTCTGCAGGAAGCATATAATGAGCCTGCAACAACAGATTCCATAGATCTTCCCCTAACTAGGCCGCGCTGAACAGCCATTGTATAAATCCTGGCAGCCTCTTCCTCTACAGATTTTGGCAGTCTTAAGTATGAACTAACTCTTTTAAGTTCTGCTAGAGCAAGCTTTAAATTTCTCTCAATAGCTGTAGATATTCTGTGCTGCCATTTTCTCAGCCTGAAAAATTTGTTTTTGCCTTTTGCATTTAGCTGGTAAATGTCTCCTTTCATTCCTATGTCTGTACCTAAGCCACGATCATACTTCGTGTAGCTTAAAGGAGAACCTGTCCTTCTTTTCTTAGAAGCCTGATCATCACTAAACTCTCTCCAGTCCTGGCCAAAGTCTATCATCTTCTCTTCTATTACAAGACCGCAATCTCTGCATGTAGCTTCTCCTTTATCTTTCTGGATCAATAGATTAGTTCCGCCACATTCAGGACATTTTTTGATAAATTCTGATGTCATTTTCTAACTTAAATACCCCCTCAATTGACTACCCCTTAATAACTTCATAAAAACCTTTATATATGATTATGGTTCTTACTATATAAAGCTTTCTGTTTGCTGAAAATGTGTGTTTTTTAGCACAAAAAGATTTTTATAAGAGAAGCTAAGAATCCAAGAATATGATAAAGCAGGTAATATTAATGATTGTAATTTTAAGCTCTTCAGTATTAGCTTATAATCCCAGCGAGCCTTTAACAGAATTGGGATACGGAGAAAATACAACATTAAAATTGCAGCCGTTTACAAGACATTATTTAAAGATTTATGAAGGAAGCTCAGTGCAGTTCAGCACTTACACAAGAGAAGGCAATATAAAGGCTTACAACAGTATAATAATAAAAGAAATAGGAGAAAAAGAAACTGCAGCTCTGCTATCAATAAAGGGGAAAAAATACGAAGAAATAAGATTAAAACTTGGAAAGAACTACAAAGTAGAATTCAATGGAAGCATTCCGTTCATGTTCATAAAAGAGGATACACTACACTATGAAATAAACCCGAAAGAGAGGTATATTATACTCTACTTCAATGTTCCGCAGTTCCAGATAGAAAGGGAGACAGCAACAGGAAGAGCAGTGATTAATTTCGACGACATAGAAGGCGTTAAGAAAGAGGAGACTATAAGTCTAAGCAAAGCAATTATCCTCCTGCTCGGTATAACCGCAATAGCTGGAACTTTTGTGCTGTTTAAGAGATCAAAACAGCATTAAGATTAGAATTCTGTCCTGGTCTGGAAGTTATCCTTACCTTCCCTAGCTTAGTCTCTACAACAGTTCCTTTGGTTATAACCTTCATTCTCACAAAGTTTATATTTGCAGGATTTTCTATAACGTTTAGTACTTCTGCAGTCTGGGACTTCTTAGTCTTTGGATCAAGGACGTTGACAGTGTTAATAGATAATAAGAAAGACTTTAGGCTGCCTCCTCTAGATCGTCTATATCTCATGCTCTTAGCTCCAAGTTTAGTCATTGCAGGAAGTGAACCTTTGTTCTGCCTTCTCTTTTTACAGAAATCCCTGTACCTTCCGCCTGTTACTTTTCTTCTTGAACGCATCTGAGATATAGCCATAAAATGTAAGTATCTATTAGGTGTTTAAATAATTTACTAATCATCGATTCCCTTCAAAATATATTATTTTCTGAATGTTAGTGTTATTGGCAATAAAAACCATATAATTATTCTTCATGAATTAACGAAAAGATATTCATATGTCACAGGAATACACACGAATTATCTAACAGGAAGGTTTAAATATAAAATACATTCGATACAAAATATGGAATTGAGACCGTTAGACACATTAAATGAGGCAAGGGGAAAGAACGTAATACTCGAGCTAAAAAACAACAAGCAGTTGATAGGAAAACTAAAGTCTTTTGACATACATATAAATACAGTGCTTGAGAACTGCGAAGAGAAGGTAGATGGCGAGACAAAAAGAAAGTTAGGAACAATATTCGTAAGAGGGGACACAATAATATTTATTTCTACAGCATGAGGTAATTTGATAGATGACTAAAGGCACAGCTTCTATGGGAAAGAAGTCGGGAAGAAGAAATTTAGTACAAAGATGCAGAAGGTGTGGAAAGAGAAGTTATCATGTGAGGAGCAAGAAATGCGCCAGCTGTGGCTATGGAAGAAGCTCTAAGTTAAGGAGATACAACTGGCAGACAAAAAGACATGGAAGGACAATCGTAAGATACAGAAAATAAGATTGCAATATTTAATAAAAACTAAACTTTTAAATAGAATTTATTTATACTAGAATAATGTTTAAATGCGGGGATGCCGGAGTGGCCAAACGGGCTAGGCTTAGGATAGTCATTGTATAAAGAAGACTTTGATTAAAAGAAACCTAGTGGCTTAGTGCCTACGCAGGTTCGAAAGTGAATGACATTTGAATATTTTTGCATGTCCTTCACAGAATATCCTGTTCCCCGCACTAAAATTCTCGTTACATGCGGGAACTATAGATAATTCTGAATCTTGGTTTCTCTTGGAATGATTGTTGGAATATTTTTCCCTTTCCATTCTATCAAGATTATTTTTATTATCCTATCCATAGTACAATTTTAGTATATTTTTGCACTATTTAACTATTTTAATTTATTAACTATTTTGAAAAATGCAGTATCTTGTAATTATTTTTTCTAGAAAACTTTGAAAAACAATATAAATGGCTATATGATTAAATACATATGTCAAAAATTCAGTTAATAGAAGTTGAAGGGTCTTACTATGATGTAGGATTTCAGATGGGCAGTGCTTTAAAGAATAAAATAAAGAAAACAATAAAAATCCCCGAGAAAGTCGCAAGAGAGCACAAATTCTTCAAAATAGATTATTTTATCAAGATATCACAAAAATACTTCCCGTATGCAAATAAATATTTCCCGCAGTATGTGACAGAGCTAAAGGGAATAGCTGACGGAGCTGACCAGGACTTTAACCTCGTATGGCTGTTAAATACAGAAGAGGTCTTAATTGATATGTACTTTGACAAATGCACATCAATTATATTAAAGGAAAACGGCAATATGCACTTGTACCATAATGAAGATTTTGAGCAGACTTACGCAAACAATCTTGCAATCGTAAAGGCAAAAATAAATAATAGCGCAAAATTTCTTAGCCTGACATTTGCAGGAATGCTGCCAGGCTCTTCTGTTAGTGTTAATTCTTCCGGAATGGTTCATGGAGTAAATTCCTTGCATCCAAAGGACACAAAGATAGGATTACCTAAAAATTTCATTGCAAGGGCGCTGACAGAAGCTAAATCAGTGAATGATGCATTAAAAATATTGAAAAACAAAGACAGAGCATCAGCATATAATCACATATTAATACAAAACGGCAGGGCTTTCAGCATTGAGACGACAGCAGACAAATACAAAATCCTTAAAGTCAAAGAAGACTGCTTTGCCCATACAAATAATTATCTAACAAAATTAAGAAAATTCAGCAACATTACAGAGGAATCAACAGCAAGATATAACAAAATTTTATATATGCTAAAGAACTATAAAAATCCAGATCATAATTTCATATTAAGAATTCTTAAATCGCACGACAAAAAAGCGCCTATATGCAGGCACAAGAATGATTCTGATATTACTCTGGCTTCTGTTATTGTGGACTGTAATAACTTAACTATGAAAGTTAACAATGGAAGTGCATGCAGGGGAGAATACGAAGAATTCTTTTTATAAACAATTAATTTCGCTAGGTTTATTAAAATTTCTGAATACAAATTGTTTATGTATGTGATCGGTATTGGTGAAATATTTCTGAAAGGAAAAAACAGAAGATTTTTTCAGAGAAGACTGCTAAATAATATTCAATCCTCTTTAAAAATAGAAAGCAACAAAATAAAAGACTTAAGAAATAGAATATTAATACAAACAGATAATGCAGAGAATATGAAATATGTGTTTGGAATTAATTCTTATTTCCATGCAATAGAATGTAGTCCTAATGAAATAAACCAGCAGGCATTATCTTTTATTAACGGACAGAAAACTTTCAGGATAACAGCACAGAGAATTACTAAAGACTACAAGACATCAAAAGAAATAGAAGTAGAAGTAGGAAAATTCATAGTTGATAATAAAAACATAAAAGTCGATCTGGAAAATCCAGAAGTCAACATACATATAAACATTATAGGAAGCAAAGCTTACGTTTACGACAAGATAGATCACGGTTTGGGAGGGCTTCCTATAGGAGTTTCTGGAGAAGTACATATTAACGTGAATAACGAAGTAAGATCAACTTTAGCTGGTTATTTAATGATGAAAAGGGGATGTATTATATCTTTATCTGAAGACTTGCCTCTGCTTCATAAGTTTGAGCACGGATTTAATATTAAAATAAGAGAGAAAAATGAACATGATGTTGTTGTGGAAGAT
Organism: Candidatus Woesearchaeota archaeon; assembly: GCA_964368545.1. Classification (GTDB taxonomy): domain Archaea; phylum Nanobdellota; class Nanobdellia; order SCGC-AAA011-G17; family GW2011-AR18; genus GW2011-AR18. Next base: position 4,811 of record CAYJAX010000018.1, read on the forward strand.
GAGGTCATTGAAGACTTTAAGAATAATAATTCTAAAAACTTTATTCTAAAACCATTGATTGGATTTAATAAAGAAGATATTAATAAGTTATATAATAAAATAAAAAGCTTATAATAATTTACTAAAATCTTACCATAAGTATAGGATACACGCAATTTTTTTCTTTCCATTTCCTGTATGGTCCATATTCCACATCAGCACACTCAGCTTTTTCTCCTATTAATCTTGCTGTTAATCTTGCTGTTGCATATTCTACAGCTGGAGAATTTACCCTAGCTCCTCCGCAAGCCTCAATTATTAAAGCCAAAGTTGCAATCTTTGTTATATCTTTTATTTTGTTTTCTAGTTTCATGATTTTTTACCTCCAAAGTATTATAGAATTAAAAATTAAAAAGCCTTTACCAATAATCTTTGGAAGATTTACGAAATTTCCGGAAATTTCTTACAGAAACAGATATAAACTTTATTCTAATGTCTTTAACAATGACAGAATTCTGGAAAAACAATTTAGATAAGGCCTCTTCTCCATATTTGCAGCAGCACAAGGACAATCCAATACACTGGCAGGAATGGTCAAATGAAGCCATAAAATACTCAAAAAATAATGATAAGATAATATTCGTATCAGTTGGGTATTCAACATGCCACTGGTGCCATGTAATGGCTCATGAATCATTTGATGACAAAGAAGTTGCGGAATATCTGAATAAAAATTTTGTATCAATAAAAGTTGACCGCGAACAAAGACCTGACATAGACAGTTACCTTATGAACTTCATAGTTAACACACAGGGAACAGGCGGTTGGCCTCTCAATGCTTTTTTTACTCCAGAATTAAAGCCAATACTGGCACTAACCTACGTCCCAGCAAGCAAGAAATATGGAATGCCTGCATTTATAGAAGTACTAAAGACTGTAAAACAATTTTATGAGAAAGGTAAAACAAAAAATTACCAAATCTCTATTAATCCTGAGGAAGAGGTGGACGAAGAGGCAGTTATAGACAATATATTCTCTTCATATGACGAATTTGCAGGAGGCTTTGGGGTTGAACAGAAATTTCCGCCGCATAACACTCTATTATTTCTCCTAAACTATTACGAACACAGCAAAGACAAAAAAATAAAAGATATGGTAGAAAAAACCTTGGATATGATTTCAATGAAGGGACTAAATGACCACCTGCAGGGAGGATTTTTCAGATACTGCACAGACCCTGCATGGACAATTCCGCACTTTGAGAAAATGTTGTATGACCAAGCAATGCACCTGTGGGTTTACAGCCTGGCCTATAAAATATTGAAAAAACAAGAATACAAGACAATAACAGAAAAAATAATAAAATGCCTTGAAGAAAGTTTCGAAGACAACGGCCTTTTTTATTCTTCACATGATGCCGATACGGAAAAAGGTGAGGGAAAGGCGTATTTATGGAAAATTGAAGAAATAAAAAATATATTAAACGAAGAGGAATATAAAATATTTAGCGAAGTTTATGAATTGGATAATAATCTTGAAGATAAATTACACCTAATAAAGAAGAATATGATATTTATTGAAAAAATCGAGGGCAAACTTCTGGAATTTAGGAAAAAATTAACTCAGCCGTTTGTAGACAAAAAAATAATAACAAGCTGGAACTGCATTTTAGGCATAGCCTTCATAATAAATTATAGGTTCACAAATAATATTAAACCAAAAGACAAGGCACTGAATATTTTCAAGAAGATAGTTGACAATCATTACAAACATGGAAGGCTCTCGCACAGTTCAATAAATTTATTGCTGCAGGAAGGAGAGTTTCTAGAGGACTATGCAGCACTATTACTATTTACAACTTACATTTACGAGGAAACAAATAATAATCTAGATTTTATGAAAGAATTAGCCGATAAAATCCAAAAGTTCAGGAATAACAATTGGATTGAAAGCGACAACGCTGACTTTATGAAAATACCGGCACAGGACTATGATCATCCTTATCCTTCAAGCATATCGCTTGCTGAAATGGCTTTACTAAAATACAAAATATTATTAGGGGAAGTATATCCAACAGGAAATTACAAGCAGTCTGTAAACCATGACTTTTACAACCTGTCTGTTTTCATAAAAAATGGAAAAGCCCACTTAATCTATACTACATCATTAATAGGCTGGGATAAGCTGCCAGCAAATTCCATACAGGTAATTTCAAATAAAACACAATATTGCTACAATAAAGCCTGCAAAGAATTTAAGACACATGAGGAATTGCTAAATGAATTAAAATATTCTTAGTCTCCAGCCACTATTTTAAACTTACCATCTATAATTCTGTAAACTGCGATGAAACCCTCATACATTCCAGATCCTTCCTTATGCGGATAAAACACCAAATAATCTCCCTTTTCAAATTCAAAATTATGCGGCTTTCCATAGTCCTTATACTTTGATCTCATTATCTGCCTGTAATTATATACTTCTTTCTTGTTCATGTCAAATAAGTCTTCAACTTTTTTTCCTTTCAAATAATTTTTGTAGTAATCTGTTGCAAATACAGAATTAAAATAGTTCTCATCCAAAGATTTAGCTCCATCGCCAAAATCTATATACGAATTAGAAAAGAAACTTGCAGATTTCATAGCATCACCATCTACAATTGCCTGTATTACCTGAACATGCAGCCTTTCTGCTTCAAGTGTAAAAAGCGTGCAGGCTGAGAGAAAAAGAGTTAAAACAATTAGCATATAACTTTTCATATTTATCCCGCCGATATCCTTTGTGCTATATTATTTATATTTAACTATTTCGGAAAATTCTACATATTCTCCAAGATCCTAATTCTTTCATCTACTGGAGGATGTGTGCTAAACAGACTTCTTAACCAAACCTTCCTGTTCCTTAAAGGATTTTCTATCCATAAATGAGCAGTTGCCTTGTTTGCAGCCTCAACCAAAGGATCTTTATCATTCTTTATCTTCTTCAGAGCATCTGCCAGGCCCTGCGGATACCTAGTAAGCAATGCGCCATTGGCATCTGCTAGATATTCTCTTTTTCTTGACACTGCAAGCTTCATAATCTCTCCAATTATCGGTGTCAATATGGCAAAGACTATTGCTATAAAAATAAATAATGGATGAACTCCCCTTCCACCCCTATTTCTTCCACCGCCAAAAATAAAAGCTCTCAAGAAAAAATCACTCAATAATACTAAAACTCCAACAAGTATAGTGGTCAGCATCATAATTCTGACATCATAATTTTTGATATGACTTAGTTCATGGGCTATGACACCTTCAAGCTCCTGCCTGTTTAACTTGTCTAGAGCCCCCTTTGTAACTGTAACAGAAGCATGTTTATAGTCTCTTCCTGTTGCAAAAGCGTTTATTGCAGTGTCGTTTATAATGTAGACTTTAGGCATTTGTATTCCTGCAGCTATGCTCAAGCCTTCCACAGTATTCCATAAATGAGGATGAGTCTGCTTAGTCACAGGCAAAGCCCCGCTTGTTTTGAGAATTATACTGTCCCCAGCATAATAACCAATCAATACAAAGATTATTCCAAGTATTACTGCAATGCTTACCCCTGAAACTACACCTATAAAAAATATTCCTATCAAATAACCAAAAAATATTATCAGACCCAAAACTATGCCTATTAAAATATTAGATTTCCACTTATTTGCACTTATATGCTCGTAAAAATTTACTTTATCTTCCATGCTCTAGTGTGATTTGAATATAAAGTTTTTATTTTAATATTAAAACTTAACCTTGACAACTTCTCTCTCAGACTCTGCTGCTTCAAAAAATTCTTTATTTACAAAATTAAACATTTTTCCTATAACATTGCTCGGGAAACTCTCAAGTTTTGTATTGAAATCCTGAACATTATCATTATAAAACTGCCTTGAGTAAGCTATTTTGTTTTCTGTGCCTGATAATTCTTCCTGTAAATGCATAAAGTTCTCATTGGCTCTGAGATTTGGATAACTTTCAGCAACAGCAAATATAGTCTTAAGAGCACCTTCAAGCATATTCTCAGCTCTTGCTTTTCCTGCAGGCCCTGTTGCTTTCATAAACTCTGTTCTGGCTGCTGTAACATCCTTAAGCGTTTCTTTCTCATGCTTCATATAGCCCTTGACAGTTTCTATCAGATTAGGTATTAAATCAAATCTTCTCTTCAACTGAACATCTATCTGGCTCCACGCATTATCTGCCCTGTTCCTTAAGCTAATAAATCTATTATAAGTAAGAACTACATATAAGACTAATAAAACTATTACAGATACTAATCCCCACAACCATAATGCTGCCATAATTGTGTGATAGATTATAGATATTTAAGCTTTTTTATTTTCTGAGCTGTAAAGTAACCGTCACCTAAAAAAACTAAAAACGCAATTATTATAAAGTTGTTTTTAATAATTCTAATCATGGGCTTCCGTTATAATCCTATTCAAAGATGGGCAAAGATAATATACCGAAAATTTAATCCCATCCCCGGTTCTCCGTGGACAAAAGGGCATGTTGATGATATATGTAAAATTAATTTGGTTCCTATCGAAAAATTAAAAGTTTTTTATGAAGATTGTATAAAAATACTGCAAAAAACAAAAGGAAAGGATATTGGAGATTACTTGGAGTTTGGAGTAT
>CAYJAX010000019.1:0-9075 GCA_964368545.1 Candidatus Woesearchaeota archaeon
ACTAGGGCGAGCTGCTGCGGAAAGAAAAACTTATGCCAGTGGAACGGCATCGGAACATCAAAGAAATTAGACGTCGGCGAGGCAAACCTGGAATTTTATTTCATAGTTCCAAACAGCGTTAAAGAAAACATGCTAAAAACTACAGAGGGAACTATAAGTATAGGCGAGAAAGAAATACAAGCCAAATTATCAGACGTAAAACTAACCTTTGTAGGCTCAAACGAGCAAATAAAAATAGAAACCAGCATAGACAAAGCAAAAGTTGAGAGCAAAGAGGCAGGAAATGAATATACAGCATACATTCACAATCTCAAACTAGAAATTGAAGAAACAGCACAAGTTCATATCTTTGAAGTAAATATAAGCTATAAAGACAAAAACGAATTTCTAATGAACTATGAAGCTCCAGCTAAACTAGATGAACCAGGATTTTGTTTGTCCATAGTTTCCCCAGGAAACATACCAATAAAGGTACAAGACAAAAATACATATGAACAATCAGTACAAAAAGCTGATGAAGAGTGCAGCAAATCTAGCCTAGAAAAAATACCATCACTCTGGAAGAAAGATGTCTGGGATGAGGACAGGCATTGCAAGAAAAACTGCGGTGTTTATCCAGAAAGAAACAGGAACTTCACCATCGGCCAGAACTATATATGCATGACACATGGAGACTGCGGAGCCAAATGGAATATTCTTGGAGAGTGGTCAAGCAAAGGGTATTACTTTGACTGCGGAGATTTAAGCAAAAGCGGCCAGAAAGGTGAGTGCAAGAAAAAAATTTACTATATAGAAACTCCGCCAGAACAGTTCAGCTTTGAAAAATTGAGAGTTGCAGGTAGCGGACTTTTCTTTGGCAACATTGGAAAAAAAATTGATTTTGGAGCGAAATCCGGCAAGCTTTCAAGCGGAGAAGAAGCAGGATTAATAACTGCCAGCGTTTTTGCAGGACTGGGAGGCATCTTTGCATCACTCTTGGCCACTGCTTCGAGTACTTTATATCTTGGGGGTTTGATAACAATTATTGCAGCTCCTGTAGCTGTACTGTTATTTGTTGCTCTCGCAGTAGCGATAATAAAATTAACTAGAAAGCCACATATAAGATATTCAAGCACATCATGCAGCTCGTGGAAGGCTCCTGAAGAAAACCAGTGCTGGAAGTGCCATACACTCTCAAACGAGACAAATGACGGAAAAAAGTGCGAATACGGAGTTGGAGAGTGTGGAATTATACCAGTGTTCGGAGATAAATTACTTGATGCCTATGAATGCACACCGCAAATGTGCTCAAGCCTTGGAAAAGACTGCCTGTGGCAGGAAAGCAACGTAGGAGCAAGATGCACAGAACAAAAAGAGAGGGATATCAATTCACCAATAATAAAAATAAAATCATTAGACTACGAATGCAATGACACATGCAGCATAATTGAAAGAGAAAATGAAGCAGGAATACAGGGAACAACACAGTTAGAAGGAACAATCAAGCCAGGACATAAACTTGTTCTGACAGTCGAAACAAAAAATCCAGCAGACTCAGGAGCAGACTTAAGCAAGTGCAAATACAGCTTTGAACCACAACAAACATATGAAGAAATGACAGACTTCGGAGACGGCTTAAGCTTTGAGCACAAAATAGAATTCAATTCCCTGGAACCAGGAGAACACAGCTTGTACATTGCATGCGAAGATGTTGCTGAGAACAAGAATCAAGATAAATATCTAGTCAAGTTTAGAATAGCAGAATATCCTGATATATCTGCACCTATAATTTTAGAAATAAGAACACCAACAGGAACAATATGGAGCGCAAGAGAAGGACAAAAAGGAGTTGCTTACACACCGCACAATCAGGATTTTGTAGAAGTCAAATTAATACTCAACGAAAAAACCCAGATGAATGGCTGCAAATGGACAAACTCAAGCGCATTCGTAGACTACGACAGGATGAACAAATATTTAGAATGCTTGGAACCTTCTGATTCCCGAGAACCGTATGCCTGCGAGGGAAAGATAGATTTTGTAAACGAGGCAAGCTTGTGGTTCAGATGTGCAGATGAAGACGGCAATAAAGCACAGGACAGCCTGCCAAGAGACGGATTAAAAGTTAAAAAATCAGAAGAATTATTGATAAGCGATATAAAATGTATAGGGCAGTCAAGCGATAAGTGTGAAGGCACATTATTTGACAAAGAAATAAAAATAGAGCTTAATACTTTAGGCGGAGTAGATGGAACTTCCGGATGCACATGGAACAGGGGAGAAGGAGAAGTGGAATTCTTTGAAGGACAAGGAACCAGCGTGCACACACAGCCAGGATACAACCTAAAGAAAGGAGAGAATAGAATAACCATAAAATGCTATGACAAGGCAGGCAATACAGCAATGAAAAATTTAGTATTCAACTATGAAAAAGATGAAAAATCGCCGAAAATATTGAAGATATACAGGGACAGCGGGAAGCTTGCAGTCAACACTGATGAAATTTCAACATGCAAATATTCACTTAACCAGACTTTTGATTTCGGGACTGAAAACAAATTAGATAGTGGAAATAATCTGGAGCATTATTTAGCTGCAGATAACAATTACTATAAAATCGGATGCATGGACAGATTCGGAAACGTTGTTGGACCATTCAGCGTGTATATTCAGACAAAAAATGAATAGATGAAACAGAAAATAAAAAATTATCTTCTCCGTTTGTTTGATGATTGCAGGTTTGAAAGTAGCAAATATACAGATTTCTTCAAATCTATTGTCAAGTAGTTTCTATAATGTAAAACTGATGATTTAAAAATATTATCTCTTCTTAGTCTTCCCGATAATTACATCGGAAAGCTTAAATAATAGTGTATCTAAATGTATACATATGTATCAAAAAAGAAACAAAGAACTGGGGGTAATTTCTCTTTATTGTGGAAACTACAAAGCTGAGTTTTATCTAAGGCAAATAAGTAAACTAGCAAAACTTCCTCTTAAGACCTGTCAAAATGTTCTTATTGCCCTTGAACAAAATAGGATATTAAAAAGCAAGGTTGAAGGCAAAAACAAATATTTTAGCCTTAATTTAGAAAATATTCAGACAAAATCAATTTTACTGCAAGCAGAAATATATAAAACAGACATTTTTTTAGAGAAATATTCACAATTTAAAACTTTCCTAAAAGAGCTAAAAAATAGTATTCCAATTATTATTTTTGGAAGTTTTGCTAAATTAACAGCTAATAAGGATTCAGACTTAGATTTATTGATTATTTCAGAAAAAGAACAAAAACTTCCATTTCATTTACTGTCTTATAATGTTCATGAAGTTAATCTATCAGAAAACTCTTTTATCAAAGCAGTAAAAAAGCAGGAAACTTTAATAAAAGAAATAGAGGAAAAACATATAGTTCTAAATAATCACTCAGTGTATGTAAACATAATGTGGGAGCAATATGGAAAATAAAAAACTTAAATGGTGTTTCAAATTAAAAGATGGATTAAAAATAGCTGAACCTAATGAAAGGTTATCAAAATCCTATCTTGAACAAGCTAAATCCTCTCTATTTAGAGCAGAAAAAGACCTTAACGACAACGATTTTCTTTGGGCTACTGTTGCTATTTACTATGCCGAATATTATGCATTATATTCATTTCTTCAAAGAATAGGCATAAAGTGTGAAAATCATGCCTGTTCAATTCTTGCAACAACCTTACTTTTGGGAGATGACAAGACAAAGACCATAAATGAACATAAAGGCAAGAGAATAGACGCACAATATTACATGAAAGTTGATCAAGAAATAAAGATTAGAGTAATGCTTCAAGAAGCAAAAATATTTGTCTCAAACTTTGATGAACTGGTTTCAAAATTAAATGAACGTGAAATTAAAAAGTATAGAGAAACTATTTCAAAAAATAGATAACTACTGCCTAAACTCTAAATTATACACTCGGCTCGCCCTCACCCAAATTTTGCTCCGTTTCACTCCGTAAAACTTCATATATATAGGTGACGCTAACTTTACAGCTCACTAAATAACAATCTTTATATACGAAACAAGGGAGAATATAAAGCATGAACAAAAGAGGACAAGTAAGCACTTTTTTCATACTTGGAATTGTATTGGTAATTATTGTCGCCTTAATATTTTTCGTCAGAAAACAGTCAGGCATAGGAATTCCAGCAGCAGACTTTCTAGGAAGCAAGCTAAACACAATAGAAAACGATGTGAAAAGATGCATAGACAAACAAGGAGACAATCTAGCAAAAGAGTTTTTAGAACAAGGAGGAGAATTCTACCCAAGCGACTATTTATTATACAAAGGAAGAAAAGTAAAATATTACTGCAAGAACATACCAAAAGACGAAAAGTGCCTGAACTATATGCAGCCCCTAAATGAAATAGAGGACAATTTCAACACAAGACTAAGGACAGAAATAGAAAACTGCCTTAACAAGGATCTAGTAAAAAAAGATGCATTCGGAGGATATGAAGTAACTACCGGAAGTCTGAGTACAAGCGTAGATTCAACTGGAGACGGGCTATTAGTAAGCGTAAACTACGATGTTACAATAACCAAAGGCGAGACTAGAACCAAGCTTGGAAAAGTGAACCGAGTTATTAGTGTCCCTATGAAAGAACTATATGATGTGAGCTTTGACATTGTAAACTCTGAAGCACAATACGGATTCTTTGAACAATTATTCTACATGCTGAACAAAAAAGGGATGTATATAATAAATATCGATAAACCTTTTCCACATAAAGTCTACAAAGTAAATAAAAAAGGAAGCAAGCATGAACTATGGTTTGCAGTAGAAGGTGAGCCATCATGAAAATTTATAAAAAAATAATTAGTGTTCTTGAAATCTTTTTAGTGATTAGTTTAATATTCAGCATAAGCTTAAGCATTAGTTCAAAAGAGGTATATGCAGAACAAGTTTGCTGCGAAAAAACGAAAACCGGACAGTACTGCGAGAGTGCAGACTCAACTGAATGCGCTGCAGGAGCAGCAAGAGCGCCAACAAGCTGCGAACAGACAAGCTTCTGCAAATCAGGATGCTGCGCAGGACTTGGAGGGTACTGCTACAACAATTATCCAAAGGCACTATGCGAGAAACAGTACGGAGGAAGCTTCAGCGACGATCCGTCATGCAGCGTGAGCGAATGCAAACAAGGATGCTGCGTAATAGGAACACAAGCATCCCTCCTAACAAAAGGAAGATGCCTAAACGAGACAAGCAAATTTCCCGACTTACAAGTAGATTTCAGAGACGGAATACAAGACGAAGCAAGCTGCCTGGACATAGCAAGAAACACAGAAAAAGGATGCTGCGTGTCAGGAAGCGGATGCAGCTACGGACCAAAATCGGAATGCAATGTTGAGACCAGCGTAAACCAGACAGGATTCTACAAAGACAAATTCTGCAGTTCATTAAAAGGGCTGTGCAACTGCGCACCAGCAGACCATTCAACAGAAGGCAAAGGAAATACAATGTGCCTACCAAACGACGACAGCGTATACTGGAAAGACTCCTGCGGAAACCCTGAAGGAGTAAAAGAAAAGTGCGATTACAGCAAGGGAACTTTATGCGGAGACAGCGACAAAGATGGGGGGTATACATGCGAGAGCCTTAAATGCGAGGGGCAGGGAGTAAGCACAGAAAGAAGCAAAAAGATAAGTGTGAACCTTCTGAACTACCATGGAACTAGCATAAATGAAATTAAAGCCAATGAAATACTAAACGGAGAGAGCTGGTGCCAGGCAGACAGCAAAGAACAAGATGACAACTTATTATTCGGCAGAGACACTGTAGGCTCAAGATATTACAGAAGCTTATGCATAAACGGGGGGGAGTTAATTGAGCCATGCAAAGACTTCAGGCAGGAATTCTGCTATTCAGCAAGCGTTGAAGTCCCAAGAAAAGATGAAAGAGGGAATGATATAAGAGGAGGACAATATACTGAGGCAAGATGCCTGAAAAATGAATGGCAGAGCTGCATAGACTCGTGCAACACTGCAGATTCATTTAGTATGAAAGAGAGAGACTACAAGGAAGCATTAGAGAAAGATCAGAGATGCTGCGATGACAGAAGCAAAAGAGATTGTAGATGGACTGGAAGCAAGTGCGCACCAGCAGTCAGTCCAGGAGCAAAATTCTGGGAAGGAGAGGGAAGCGATACGTGCGGAAAAGCAAATTTAGAGTGTACAGCATTCTTTGTGTGCGGAGGATGGAACAAATTATTTGGATTATGTGAAGATAAAGCTGGAGCCGGAGCAGCAACTGGAGCTATAGCTGGAATAGGAGCCGGAGCAGCAACTCTTGGAGTGTTAGGAGTTGGAGCTGCGGCGTGGCCATTTGCTATAGGATCTGCTTTAGTTGCAGCCGCAATAGTTGGAGGAAAGGCAAGTATTAGCGGCTGGAAATTAGTATCAGGAAAAGAATGCTTCAGCCAAGACTATTTACAGGCAGCAAATAACTTATGCAGAAGCTATGGAGACTGCGGAACAGACTACAATTATTTGGTTGATGATTCAAGCGTTCCTGTAAACCTTAAGCTTGCCAGATATGGCTTCTCAAATACAGAAAGAATAGACGAAGAACTAGCAGGAGTAATAAGAGGAGAAGCTAAAGAGGGAGAACATAAAGGTTTAAGTTATGTCTATGGAAAAGAAAAAAATCAAGTCCCAGGAAATCTAAGCGGAGAACCTAAATGGGACGAAGGAGAAACATTCTTTAATTTCGGAGTTGTTGGCAAGAAGAATAGAGCAAACAAATTTACAAGAGCATTCTTTTTAGGCGATGAAGAAAGTGCTGTAAGCAGATATAGAGCTGGAATTTATGGAGGAGGTATAGCCTTGGCTGGGATACTTGCGCTTGGAACGTTGGGAGCTGGTGCTGAAATCGGAACAGCAGGGGCAGGATTATTGGGAGTAACACCACACACATACTTACTAAAATTTATAATAACTTTATTTCCCAAAGTTGAAGGAACAGCATTTGCCAAAGGATTAGGAGATGCATTTGTAGGCACTCAAAATGATATATTACTAAAAAAAGGAATTGAAGCTGGTGCGAATGCTGATGGATTAACTCTCGATATTGCGAAAGAAGCTATAGCTAAACAAGCTAAAGATGAATTACTTAAATTAAAAGTAGCAGCTGCTCAAGAAGAACTTGAAGTTGCTGGTCAAGAAGCGATTAAGGCCGCAGAAACAGCAGCTAGCAAAGGAGCAAGTATATCTACAGGAGCAGGTTTTCTCGCTGCATTGAACTCAGTAATGTGGGCGTACACAATATTTGAACTGGGAAATGTCTTAGGTGAAAAAGTGCAGCCAGTAACAGTAAAAGCAACATGTCAGCCATGGCAGGCACCAGCACTAAAGATCACAGAAAAAGATCAATGCCAGAGATGCAACGAAGACTTTGGAGAATACTTAAACAATGATAAAACTCCGAAAGATGCAAGAGCACTAAAAGCATGCAGCGAATACAGATGCAAAAGCCTTGGAGCAAGCTGCAGCCTTATAAATAAAGGAACGAACGAGGAACAGTGCGTAAGCTTGTCAAAATACGATGTAAACACTCCAGTAATAAAACCATGGACTGAAGGATTCAGCAAAGAACTAAAAGAAAGAGTAAAAGAAACAAGCACAGGATTCAGAATAGAGGGAAAAATACCAATATACGAAAGGTTCTTAGTTGCCTTGCAGACTAATGAGCCTAGCCAATGCAAGATGAGCTTTGAGCACAGCAAAAGATACAGCGACATGGAGAATACATTCTTCATGAGCAACACTTTCAAGTACTTCCATCTTCAGGAAATGTTCTATCCAGCAAGCAAAAATGCGACAAGCGAGGGACTGAAGTTGCAAGGCGGAGGAGACTACAAGCTTTATGTACGCTGCCAAGACGCAGTTGGAAACGCAAATGAAAAAGATTACGTAATAGATTTCAGCGTAGAAGACGAGCCAGACCTGACAGCGCCGAGCATACTGGGAACAAACATAGGACAGGAAGCATACCTAACACACGGAACAAACCAGACAGACGTAACATTATTCGTGAACGAGCCAGCAGAGTGCAAGTGGAGCCTGACATCATTAGAGTACAGCGCAATTCAGGAAGAAAATAAATGCGTTGCAAGCAGGTTAAACTCCCTAGGATTATACGAGTGCCAGTACATAGGTGACGGAATAATAGGTTCAATAGGTCCAGCAATAAAAGTTCCGACATCAAGAGCAGGAGAAACAAGATATATCTACTTCAAGTGCCAGGACAAGTCAGAAAAGAAAAACTTCAACAAGGAAGCATTCAGGCTGACACTAAGAGGAAGCGACCCGCTAAAAATAACAAGCCAGGAACCACAAAACATTATAAAAACAAGCCTGAGCTTAACTAACTTAACACTCAAAGTAAAAACTGAAGGAGGAGCAAAACTTGACGGCAATGCAGTATGCAAATACACGCAGCAGGAAAGCCTACAAAAAAATCTCGGGGCAATGACTCATTTCTTGTATACAAACTCAAGCATACATACGCAGCCATGGACACCACCGACAGGAAAACAGATAATATACACAGGATGCTATGACCTTGCAGGAAATAATGCTTTCACAACGATAAACTTTACAATAGAGAGCGACGTGGCAGCACCTAAAATAACGAAAGTGTACAAAGATGAAAGTCTTCAGCCATCAGCATTCACAATAGAGGTCAGCGAGAAGGCAGCATGCAAAGACAGCACAGAAGGAACATTTGAGTATAATACTGGAGGAAACCTAATGGTTGCAGATGGCAATGTGCACAGGACAAGCACTCCAGGATCTAATTTATATTATGTAATATGCAGAGATGATTTCGGTAACACAATGGAAACAGCCAGAATACAATTTGCGTAATGAATTTATAATTTCTACACAGATAACCTGAAAAAAAGTATAACTTTAATAGAATGGATTGATTGAGTTAGTCAGTTTTCTGCCCGAAGGGCATTATCTTCACAGTTCATACATTTCAGGGCTCTCTCATGAGTATCAAGAAATAGTGTCCGTTGGGGGGGCAATCTCAGGTTTTATTTAGTTCTC
>CAYJAX010000020.1:0-8881 GCA_964368545.1 Candidatus Woesearchaeota archaeon
CACACTCAAAACAAAAACCAGGTTTATTCTGTAAATTCATATATCCATCAGTTGAACCGAGATGAAATTTATCTATATCACAAACAATCTTTTCTGGATTTAACACCTTAGCTACCTTTATGTTTGATTCGTCACAAATTACAAAAGGAATAGAATCCTTTGTTAGACTTGCATGTATGTCTAAAAGAGCATCTGCTTTATCTAGGTAAGGCATTATTTTTTTTGCTGTTTTTCCTTCTAAGCTTTGTCCTATTTCAAAAGGTTGTTCATCAAGAAAACATCTGTTGAGGTTTTGCTCTACAAATCTTTTGTTTTGCTTTATTGCTTCAAGATTAGCATAAATGAAAGTTACTTTTCCAGAGCTTATCTTTAATTTGGGAAGCAAGAAGTCTGCAGCCCTAACGCCACAGACCTCGTTGCCGTGTACACCTACAAGTACAACTAAGTTTTTTCCTTCCTTAGTTCCTTGCTTTTCAACAACTTTTATATTACTTTTCATAAATCTACTCCTGTGTTAGACCAAAAAGAAGACTTGAGATATTATCTTCGTCAAAAGATTCAAACTTCCATGAATACCATGGTGCATTTTTCTCGGGGTCGATAAAGAGCATCTTTCCTTCCAGCTATGGCAATCATATTACTGCCGCATTTAGGACACTCCTGCTAAGGTTCAGTATTTTTATCAGTTAGCATTTCAAAATCTGGTTTTAAAGACGCTAGCTTCCTTATACTTCCTGAATCTTATTACACCATAACTACCAAGAGCGCCTAAAATAGCAAGTGATGAAACTATAAGAGCTTCCTTCTTGTGCTTTTTAAGATTATCAAAAATAGCAAAGCCCGTTATTGGACTAGATTCTGTAGGAATATTATTTTGTTGTGTCTGCTCACTCTGAACAGTTTGCTGGTTAGTTACAGGTGATGTTACTGGCTGGCTGCTTTCTGTTGTTGGAGCAGTTACTTGTACCTGTTGACTTGTATTATTGATAAGCTGGTTATTTCCACCGCCTCCTCCACCACCCCCGCTGATAGGATTGGAAGGAGCTGAAGAGCTCACAGAGAAGAATATGTTTTGTTTTTGAACCATCGCATGCTCTCCATCGCTGCATAGGAAATAGTAATTGTAAGAATTTCCGGCAACTAAATTATCTAAAATTAAAACGTGAGTAGTAGAGTTTGTTGAAGACATTTCAGGCATATCTGAATAGCCAAGGCTTTCATTTGTTGTAAACCTACAGTTTGCAGGCTCGTCCGTTGTAAGATTGAATGTTACAGATAATGTTGATGAACCGAATGCACTATTATTAGATGGAGAATATGAGAGTATTACTGGAGGAAGACTATCTACAACTTCAAAATTCATTATTTTATTATCATAATTGCCTGTCAAGTCCTGAGCGTAAGCCTCAACTGTGAAATTTCCTGTGCCTAAAGTAAGACCTTGAACTCTTAAAGTTTCACTCTCTGTATCTAAATTAAACAGGGCTGAATTGCTTGAGTTAATAATTTTAAGGTAAGAATAATTTTTGTTAGCTTCAGAGACTGAGAAATTGGTGAATACATAATCAACTTGTTTTTCAAGCATAAGACTATTCAAGTTAATATTTATATTTGGCTTTAATGTGTCAACAACAAGAGTTCTAGTTGAAGAGATTGCCTTATTCTTTACTTTATCGCTGCATTCAACATACCAATAATATCTTTCATCATCCATGTCTCTAACAAAAGTATTATCCTGAGAAATATTATTCAACACGAAATAATCTGTCATTGTATTATTCTCATTCAAGTATAAGGAGCACGCATCAATGCCATAAATGTCTTCAACATTGTACTTAAATTCAATTCTAGTGCTGTTGGTATAAAAAATACTATGAGGAGACACTAAATTTAGTGATGGAGCTTCGTTATCTATTCTTGCTGCAGTAATGTTAACAGCTGCATTCCCTCCCTCATCAATACATAATGTGTAGAGCAGCCAATCACCAGAAACATTAAGATCCATAAAGAATGCCGTTACTTCAGACTGTTTGACATTTCTATCAAAATCAGAAACAAAACTTGAAAAATTAGTATCGACAGCAAGACTCCTACACAATAAATTCTCAGAATATGAGTCGCTGGCATTATAAGACACCAACAAACTGGAATTAGAAATCTTCAGAGACAAATTTGTTCCTAAAACTGGAGACAAATATTTTATCTCGGGAGGAGTATTATCAATAGTAAATAAAAAATTTTTAGAATTCAAGTTTCCTAAAGAGTCTAAAGCATAAAAAATAAAATTGTTGATTCCTTCCTGCCACAAATAAGGTTCTATGACATACAAAGAAGAGTCTGATTGTGAAGCGTTAATTGTTGTGTTTGTATTAATATGCATGTACCATACATTGCTTACACCAGAAACATCGTTAACTCTAAGCTGTATCTGTGTAGAATTACTTATAACTGTCCTGTTAGGGGGAGATTCTAGTGTAATAGAAGGGCCTGCAGTGTCCAAAGTAAATGAAGTGGATGCGAGTGCTGTAAAATCTGCTTTGTCTTTGCACTCAAACTCTGCATCGTAGTTACCATCAGCAATACTATTCAAGTTTGAAGTTACAGGCGAATTTGTTATGTTGGCTCCGTAATTTATATTTGCATTAACAACCCTGGAAAGATCATTTTTTATGTAAAGAGTGCAATCTACTTCAGGATCGAAGGACAACATGCCTCTTGTTGCAAATGAGTTATCACTAACATTATAATAGAACACGTGGTTTTTGTTGCTTGTTCTAAAACCAGAAACTAAATTGGGTTTTACTATTGGAGCCTGGTCATCTATAAATGCATGATGGGTCGAAGAGTCCACGAAATTGTTCCCTGCCATGTCTTTTACATCAATGATTTTATAGTCAAGATAAGGAGCATTAGCTACAGTCATAAGCTCATTTGGATTTAGAGCTGCAGATAAAACACCATCGCCACTCCTGAACAGGCTCAGATTAAAGAACACATTGGCAATATCTGTCGGCACATTATTGTCATCATAAATAATTCTGGGGTTGCTGTTATAGTCTATACCTGTCTCAGGATCATCAACATTTAAAGTTATTGAGAAGCTGTCATTCTTTAAGAAAACATAATCATCTGGATAGCTTATTACTGTTCTAGGATTTATGGAGTCATTAAGAACCAAGACTTGTAGAGCATTTACATCATTGTCATTGTTCGTATCTGTAGTAAGAACTGTCCAGGAATATGTTTTGTCTTCATCTGTTCTTTCAAGTTTTCCATTAAAGTTAAAAGTTCCTGAAAACCCCGGATCTATATTACCAGAGGTAGTTGACCAGAGAATATTACTGCTAGTGTTAATATGACGCCATGATTCGCTATCGAAAATGCTAAGAAATCCAACACCATCTGCTGTCAAGCTGATATTTGTTATAGAATGATTCCGGGCAGGAAGGCCTGCATCGTCATTCTCAATCCTAATCCTAAAAATAACATCATTAGTCTCATAACTCGAAGTATAACCTACAGCATTAACTACGGCATTATGTATAGCGTGAGCAGAACTAACAACCAACATTGATAATATTAATATAAAATATACCTGCTTTTTCATTATTTTATTCTTTGATTGTAAGTTGTTTAAATACTTTATTGTTTAAATTGTTTGTTTGAGAAAATTTACATAATCTAATTTTTAGATTGTACTTCAATACTAAAGACTGTGGACAATAACAATATGAGAATTATCTTATATCTGCAGGAATATTAATTAAGCATCAATAAGTTATTTAGAAGCTTAATTTCTGCAAACTTCTTTTGACAAAAATATATAAATAAGGTAGTCCCAGATATTAATAATGAAAGATTCCAAAGTAACTCCATGGGAGGTTAGAGGTGAAGTAGATTATGAAAGACTAATTAGGGAGTTTGGAACAGAGAAGATAAACGAAGAATTGCTAGGTAGAATAAAAGAACATACAAAAAAACTTCACTTTATGCTAACAAGAAAAATATTCTTCTGCCACAGAGACTTGAATTGGATATTGGATGAATACGAGAAGGGAAATAAGTTTTATTTGTACACGGGAAGAGCACCATCTGGACCAGTACATTTAGGTCATGTGATGGTATGGAATTTCACAAAATGGTTACAGGATAAATTTGGTACAGAACTATGGTTCCAGTTTCCAGATGAGGAAAAATTCTTATTTAAACAGGAATTAAGCTTGGAAGATACAGAAAAGTACTTACAAGACAACATGCTTGATGTAGTAGCCTTGGGATTTGATAAGAAAAAAACACGCTTTATAATTGATACAAAACATGCTAATATAATGTACAAGGAAGCTTGCAGGGTAGCCAAAAAAATTACATTCTCAATGGCAAAAGCATCATTTGGTTTAACTGAGCAAACAAACATAGGAGCAATATTTTATACTTCAATGCAGGCAGTGCCGTCTTTTCTACCATCAGTACTAAAAAATAAAAGAATACCGTGCTTAATACCTCATGCAGCGGATCAAGATGCACACTTTAGAATTACACGAGATATATTACCAAAACTTGGATATTATAAACCAGCAAGCATACAATGCATATTTCTACCGCCACTAACACGAACTGCAGGAAAGATGTCGGCATCTGAAGAAAATGCCGCAGTATATACTACAGACACGCCAGAAGAAGCAGCAAAAAAAATAAGAAAACACGCATTCTCCGGAGGACAAGCAACAATAGAAGAGCACAAAAGAAAGGGAGGCAATCCTGATATAGATGTAAGCTATCAATGGCTAAGAATGATGTTTGAAGATAACGACAAAAAACTGCAGGACATTCATGACAATTATAAATCCGGGAAGCTATTAACAGGAGAATTAAAAGAGATACTAATAGAAAAAGTAACTAAATTCTTAAGAGAACACCAAAAGAAAAGAGAAAAGGCGAGAAAACAAGTAAATAAGTTTATATTAAAACAGCCATAATGTAAATATTAAAAATATATTATATACCTAAAATGGAAAAACTAAACATTCAGTTCATAAAATCAAAGGAGAAAATAGCTAAATTATTCAGAAACAAGCACTCAAAAACTGATTCAAACAGTCGCCTTCCTCCAGGACAATACTTAACAGAAAAGTTTCCAGTGTTGGATTTGGGGATACAGCCAGAATTTGACATGAAAACCTGGAAGCTTGAAGTTTTTGGTGAGGTTAAAGAAAATAAAATATTCAGTTGGCAAGAAATTCTTAATATACCACAGACTTACATGACAAAGGATTTTAATTGTGTTACAAAATGGTCAAAATATAATGTAAAATGGACTGGAGTAATCTGGAAGGATTTCTTGAGATATATAAAAGTGAAGACAACTGCAAAGGCTGTAATGTTTTATGGGGCAGACGGCTACTCTGTAAATAATTTATTAGAAGACATTGAAAATGATACGACATTATTAGCTTATGAACTTGAAGGAAAACCTATTCCCAGAGAGCATGGCTGGCCTTTGAGAGTTATTATTCCTAGCTTGTATGCATGGAAAGGATCTAAATTCCTAAATAAAATAGAATTTATGAAAGAAAACCGCCCTGGCTTCTGGGAAGTTAGAGGCTATCATATCAGGGGAAATGCCAAATTAGAAGAAAGATACAGCTAAATTTTAGAAATTAAAACCTCATCAATTATGATGTTCAAGATATAGAAATCAAATGAATTATTTCTTATAAGACCTCATAGCACCCCCTCTTTTATAGGGATTACCTTTCCCCCCTTTTGAGCCTCTTGATTCCGGATACACATCTAGCAATTCTTCAGATTCATCATATCCGCAGCTTAAACATAATAAGAATTTGCTTCCCATTATCTCAACTGCATCAATGTGTTTGCTTTTACACTTTGGGCACTCTGTTTTCATCAATACTAATTTAAGAATCAGTGCTTAATAAAACTTTTTACATATATTTCGTAATGGTGTCACAAACAAAAAACATTATAGAAAGATTTATAATTCTAGAATAAAGCCAACATTAAAATACGCACCAGTAGTGTAACGGCTAGCAGGTTCAAACTATAAAGGACCTAGCAGATAAGAGCCTTCCATTAGTTAAGGAGAAAGCTCTTGATCCGGGTTCAAATCCCGGCTGGTGCAATCAAAACATAAAATTTATTCAAATATAGAATCTATATTCTCTTTATATGGTCTTGGACAATTAATTTCATGACCGAGATTATATGGCACAGATAATATAGTATCGATCATACTTTTACTTGCAAGTTCTTTAATATCCCTCACCTCATTCCTGCACTCATCATAGCTAAGTTTTCGTGAATTAACATATCCTAAAAACGCAGTAGATGCAAATATAGAAGATATTACAGTAATTATTGCCGACTTTATAGTATTTTTATAAAATTCATATCGTCTATCCCAATATTCGGCTTTATCTCTCTCTTCTAATACAACTAAAGCACGACCTTCTGTGTATCTATCAATTATCTTCATAAATTATAAACTTATGTAAAAGTTTTTAAGCATTATGATTCAGTGATATGCTGTGTTATTAGTTTAACAATATAAAAATACAATGTTTAAAATAGATAATGAAGAAAATCAGGCAAGAACAGGCAAGCTAAAAACAATGCATGGTGTAGTGAAAACTCCGTTCTTTATGCCGATAGCAACTAAAGGAACAGCAAAGCAAGTAAGTCATGAAGAGCTAGAATACATTGGAAGCAATGCCATAATCGCCAATGCTTTTGTATTATCCCTGAAGCCCGGCATGGAAGTCATAAAAAAATTCAAAAACATACACAACTTTATTAAATGGGATAAAACAATATTCACAGATTCTGGAGGATTCCAAATATTAAGTAAAAGCTTTCTGCATAAGGCAGACGATAAAGGAGTATATTTCAAAAATCCTTTTGATGGAAGCAAAAAATTTTTCAGTCCTGAAGACATAATAAAAATAGAGGAAGAAATAGGGGGAGATGTTATCATGGCATTAGATTATGTCCCACACTACGGAAATTCAAAAGATTATATAGCAGATTGCACAAGGATAACACACTTATGGGCAGAGAGATGCATAAAAGTACACAATAAAAATAGAAAACAACTGATATTCGGAATATGTCAAGGGGGAACATTTAAAGACTTGAGAGAAAAAAGCGCAGAATTCATCAATAACTTAGATTTTGACGGAGTAGCCTTGGGAGGCTTAGGCATAGGAGAGGGAAGAACCCTGATGTTTGATGCTGTAAACCAGAGCATAAAAAAAATAAGCAAAAATAAAACAAGATACTTAATGGGTGTTGGAAGCCCTGAAGACATAATAAAAGCTGTAAGCCTGGGAGTAGACTGCTTTGATTCAAGATTTCCGACAATGAATGCAAGGCACGGAGGAATTTTCACAAAAATAGGAAAGATAAATATAGAAAAGGCATGCTACAAATACGATGAAAGTCCGTTGGATGAAAACTGCAAATGTTCAGTCTGCAAAAAATTCAGCAAGGCATACATCCATCACTTGTACAGAACTTATGAGCCTATAAGGGACAGATATGGTAACATACACAACTTATTTTTCATACAGAACTTAATGGAAGAAATAAAAAAATCAATAGAGGAAAACAGGTTTGAAAAATTTAAAAAAGAATTCCTAAAAGATTACAAGATTAATGAAGAAAAAGACAGCAAGTTCAGTTATTCTTAGTTAATTGAATACAAACGAAAATTATTTTCAATCAAACAAATTATTATAAAGCCGATAATAAATAATAATGCTGATGGATTATACAGACCAGATAGCAAACGATTTAGACCAAGAAATAATAGTTGAAATAAACAAATACGGAATACCAACATTGGAAGATTACAATGACATAATAACAATTTCTTTGGCTTTGGGGAAAAAACTAAACGCCGACCTTGATGTTGTAAAATTAGGATCAAGATTAATACATGCAAAAATAGGAGAATCTATTGCAGAAAAAAGAAAAGCAGAACACACAAACATGTCTATGGGATTTGCAATGGAATTCTTCAAGAAATATCCCATGAACGAAAATATAAAGAACAAAGTCATAGCATGCATAAAAGAGCACAGAGACAAAACATTCAGTTGCATAGAAGCTGAAATATGCGCAAACGCAAACTGCTACAGGTACCTGCTTCCGAGAAAGATACTTAAGATGTTTTACACTTTAAGAAATCATGGATACAATTTTGAGGAGATACTATTCCTGGCTGAAGAAAAAGCAGAAGAAAAATGGAATTTCTTAACTTTAGAAATATGCAGGGATGAGTTGAAAGATAATTATAAAATAATCAAAGGATTTATGCAATCTTCAAAAAATAATCTCAATAAGGAAATAATTTGAATTAAATAGTTTGATGGGAGATTTTAGTTTGCCCTAACATTGTAAGATAACGCATACACTCCTCCAAGCTATCAGTTACACCAGGCCTTGCACGTTTTAGTGTTTTGAAATATTTTATTACTTTCTGATCTGAAATTAATCTGGCATGTCCCTATGTTCAACTTGAGGATCTAAATTATCTGGCTTATTGTTTTTGAATCTATAAAAATCTACCATGAAATATCTATCTGCGGTACCATCAACTTCTCTTTTATATAAAGACATTCCTAATTGGGCTATAGTACGCTCATCACTAACATCTGCAATCAAACCTTTAACAACTGCATCTGGATAACCCAATTCAAAATAATATATGAAACGTTCCAGAGCATACGGCCTGATTATTATTTCAGCATCATCATCCCTTAGATGAGTACTAATACTTATTGAATGTCTTCTTGGAGTATATTTCTGATAACCTAAAGAGATACTTCCATCCTTTTTTACACGTGTAATCTCAACAAAATTT
>CAYJAX010000021.1:0-8862 GCA_964368545.1 Candidatus Woesearchaeota archaeon
TACTACCAGATGTTCTATAATTGCACTAACGCTTAAAGCATCGTTCTCACCACCAAATGAACGAATAGTCATGTTAAAGAACCTGTATTGAGGAGCTTGATTGCCAGATTCTGTGTAGACTATCATTCCCTGGTCTGTTGTTGTCAGTGCTACATTGTGCGCATATGCAGTCTCGCTGCCAAATTTAAACTCGAGGTCGTGAACTCCCTCAGTCAGTACTTTGCTTATCTCATAACCAGTATCACTGCATGAATATCCTTCTATATGGATTGTTTCATTTATCCATTTATATGACAAAGTAACATTTCCGCATTTCAGTTCTAAGAATTTCAAATCCAGATTCTCAGTTTCATTGCTCCATCTTGTTGTGTTTATAGCCTTTATTGTTAAATTGGCAGTGCCTTCTGTTGTAAACCTAACAGTCCAGTTGCCATAAACAGAGGGTCTGCTGAATATGTTTAATATATTAATTTGCACTTCATATGTTTCATTGCTTAAATGAGGAACTATCCATTCTATCCTGTCTATTAGGCCGTTATTATTTGTGTCATTATAGCTGAAATCGTCTATTTGCCTTCTTATGCCGTCTGTTGTCTTGAACAGCTTTATTGATTCTTTTCTGTGCTCGCCTACAGATGTATATGCTATTACGTCTGTGTAGTGGTTTTCTGAATATACAGTAATTTCTTTTCTCTTTTCGTCTATTATATTTTCATCTGTTCTTGGAGGCGATGTGTGGTATTCAATTTCAACTTCTTCAGGTTTGTCTTTAATATCTAGATTGATTATCTCCTCTTTTAGTTCTGGTTCTGTAGTGCTTACTATCAAACCCGCTTTTATTTTCTTAACTTTAATATCGTAGGCATCTTCAGGCAATTCTACATCAATATTTTCTTCTTCTATTTCTTCTGTATTAACTCTCTTTATCCATTTTACTGGCTCGTTAATTTCTGCTTTTTCCTGTATTATAACTTCATCTATTTGTTCCTCAAGTGTAGCTGGTTCTTGGGTTACATTTACTTCTGTATTATTTATTTCAATATGAATACCTGTTTCATTCATTTCTTCAATATTTTTTTCAGTAGTTATATTTATAATCTCTGTAGTGTTTTCAATTTTATTAATAGTTTCATTTAGTGATGAGTTGTCTGTCGCAACGTCTTTTGTTATTGTTATATTGGATACTACAAGTCCCGTAGGTGTCTCTAACTCTGTTTTAATTAGAAGCAGAATTGAAGATACAATAATTAGTGTTGCAAATGCTGTTAATAATAAACTCTTGTTAATGTTTATTTTGGGAATAGTTTTCTCAAGCAGCTTTATGTTCTCTTTGTTTGTTCTGATCAGTTCATTATAATTGTCTAGCAATTCTCTAGGCGTCCTGTTATTTAGAGTATAGTTTATTCTTTGTTTATAATCTTCCAGAGTAAGATGTCCTTTATAGTAGTTGTTTCTTAGGGATTCTACACTATCTACCACATCAATTTTTCTTCTTTCGTATAACTGAATCTGCTTCTTCAGTTCAGTTATTTCTTTTATTATTTCAGCTCTTTTTTTCATTTAACCCCTTGTTCTTAGCTTTGTGGTATGCTGTCCAGATTGTTCTGTCGTTTCTGTTGAGCATGAGTGCTATGTTGTGGTATGATAGGGATGATTCGTCTTTGAGGTATTCGCAAATTGCTTCAAGAATTCCAAGATTTCTGTTTCTTAGAATTAATATTGGAATGTTTATTTTTGATTCTTGGGCTGTTAGTTTTTTTGTAAATTTTTTCTTTGAGTTATTATAAGTGCTCCAGATTGTTCTGTCGTCTCTGTTGAGCATGAGTGCTATGTTATGGTATGTCAAGCTAAATTCTTCTTTCAGGTATTTAACTATGGCTTCAAAACAGCTTAATTCGTTTGTATAGAAGATGGTTGATGGTATATGGTTGTCAAATTTTTTTTCTGTTGTTAATTTTTTAACAATTGCTATTGCTTCTTCTATATTTTCTCTTGTGTAAATTTTTTCTTTTTCTAGAAATTCTAGGAATAATGCTAACAATTTTTCTTTATTCTTGCTGTTTAAACCTGCTGCAAAATCTGTTTTTTCTGTATTACCCAACTTCAAAATACTTATTTAGTAAGTATATTATTATATAAATTTAACCATTTTACTTATTTAGTAAGTATATTGGGTTTATTTAGTTCTATAATTTACTTATCAAATAAGATTATATTAATATTATACATATATAGTAAGTAAAAATACTTATTTAATAGGTATAAATTATCTTATTGTGCATTTGTGCATAGATAATATTTAAAAATAATCTTTATGTTATAGATATTGTAATTATTATATAGTTGTTTCTTGATGTTATCATTATATAATAATGTATTACTTTATAGTAATTATTAATTACTTAGTGATTAATGTTTATTACCTAGTGATTATAAAAATTTTTATAGTAGTTAAAACCAGAAAATGCAACAAATTAAAAAATTAGGAGGCGATTAAATTTGGGAAAAACAACAAAAACAATTATTATTTTGGCAATAATGTCAATATTTTCGATATATTCTGTTATTGCTGGAGAATATTCTTCAGATAGCAATACAGTAGGATTGTGGCTGTTCAATGAAGGAACAGGAACAACTACACTAAATCACAAAACAGGAGTTTCCAACGCAGTTTCTAGTCCTGAATGGGCCAGTGGTCTTGTTGGCGGAAATGCTTTGAGGTTTTCAGGAGGAGTTCCTAGTGGTTATTATTCATATGTTAATGCAGAAGTTATGAATGTAAAAAGTTCAATGACTTTAGAGGCAACAATTAAGCCAGAACAAGTATCTGGGATTCATAGTATTATGGACAACTTATACAATCTTGCCTTTTGGATAGACAGAGGAAAACTAAAATTTGGAGTATTTGATCAGGTATCAGGGTTAAAAACTGTGACTTCAGCAACATCACTAAGCGCAAACACATTATATACTGTTGGAGCTACATATAATCATACTGTAGGCAAGTTATGTGTATATATTAACGGAGTTCAGGATGCATGTGCTTCAGGAAAAGTTAAGTATTGGGTAAATAATAATAATAACTTATTGATAGGTCAGGGGCATAGGATTGGAAGCTTTACATCCCAGTTTGTAGGGATGGTGGATAATGTAAGGCTGAGTAATGTAGTAAGGGACATGACTCTCGGACCAGCATACGAATTAATATCTGAAGGGCCAACTGTTCAGGTAGAGGCAGGAAGTACAGCAGTTCCTTTCTTGACAGAAGCAAGAGTTTTAAGAACAAATACTGATGCAAGCATATTGTTGTTTGGTGGAGGAGCTTCTGGCGTTACAGTTACAGGAGTTTCTGGAAATGCTACACAGGATCTTGCAGGACAGTTCACAGTATTTACAGATTCAGCTACTGGCAAGACTGCAGTAATGGTTAATACAGGTAATTTTGAAAGTATAAGAATTAATTATAATATGCCTGGACCTACTAAGAGTGAAGGAATAAACTTCGTTGTTGACGAAAAAAATGTTGTAGTTTCATCTGATTTGGCATACACAAATGTGCTTGCTAGGACAACATTGTATAATCCTTTGCCAGCAGGGCTTATAGAATTGTTTAAAGTAAATTCTGATGGAACTAGAGAACCAGTGACAGTGCAGAATTATATAGATAATGATGGAGATGGATATGTTGAGGAGATAGAATGGATTGTTCCACATCTAAGTACAGAAGATTTTGTAACAAATTTGATGAGCAATTTTAATGTGCCAAGAATAAACAATCCAGACTTGCCTAATGGGTGGTATGCACAGGCTGATGGTTTCTCAAATGCAGATGATAGCTGCAGTCTAGAAACAAGCTGGAGACTGACT
Organism: Candidatus Woesearchaeota archaeon; assembly: GCA_964368545.1. Classification (GTDB taxonomy): domain Archaea; phylum Nanobdellota; class Nanobdellia; order SCGC-AAA011-G17; family GW2011-AR18; genus GW2011-AR18. Next base: position 3,868 of record CAYJAX010000021.1, read on the forward strand.
TCTGTAGCGCAAACATTCTCGGGATTGAGAGGCGTGCTGTTTGATCCTCAAATGGACACTTCTAACCACGGATGTGGAATAAAACTTCCCAGATTCTCTTCAAGACTGGGAACAATAAACTTAAGTTTCAATCTGCAATCGAATTTCACAAATCCAAATTCGGCATTGGAATTTATAAATATTGGGGATATTTCTAACATGTGCGATGTTAAGTTTAATAGTGATGCCATACTGGAGCAGAGCGGGTGTACTGCTACACTGACAGATTTGGGTACAGGATGGAAGAGTTTATCGCTTGTATGGGAGATAACAAGTTCTGAACAACTATCCATATATGTAGCACCGCCTTTCCTGCTGCAAGAAACTGGAGAAACAGGTACTATGATTGTGGATAATGTAAGAATAACTCTTCCTTAATTTTTTTTATTATTTTTTATATAAACATAAAATTTGTCTGTGTTTTTGCAATTAAATTTTTAAAGAATTAATTTTACAGAAGTTTGAATAATTCAGTTTTTCTATGAATATTTCTTTCTGGACTAAATTATTTTATATTTTTATGAAGTAATATTTCTCAAAATTTAGTTTTGCAAAGTCCTCTTTACAGAATAATATTATGCTTTTTTGAATTTGGCAATTGTATCTAACAAATCAACATGACCCATGAATAATGCCCTGCAGCAATATCTTTCTAATCCTAACTCGTCCAGAACTTTCTTGCATTGTTCTCCTTTGGAAGTGCGATCTTTAAATTCTTCCCACATATGGGCGACAGGCTTACCGCAGGCAAAACAGGATATAGGTATAATCATTTTTTTCTGTATTTCCTCAAATTATTTAAAGCTTTGCATACTTTTATTCGTACTGTCCTTTAACTCTGTACTTATCTGAATCTAGTATTTCATTGTATTCTTTTTCTAATTCCAATGCATCTTGGTCTTTTCTTGTGAATATCTTGAATAATATAAACCCGCCTGCAAGGGCTAAGAGTATCCATACAAACTTATTATTTAGTGCTTCGCTTATCATTCTGCTTAACCTCTGCTGTTTTTTTAGATTCTTTTTCCAGGTCAATGCCGAGCTCTTTAAGGGCGTTCAGGTGCAACCCCATCAAGTGTTCCGTGACATTAACTAACTTTAAAAGTTCTTCTCTTTCTTTGCTTAGAGTGGTTAAACATCCCTTATGAAATCCTATTTTTTCCTCATTGGCCATCAATAGTATTTATTAATATCTTATTTATAAACTTATCTTTTACTTTTTGAAAAGTTTTGGTTTTTATTTGAATAAAAATACTTAAATTCTTTTCTTAATTATTATTTTTATGGCAACTGATCTATTTTATGATAATGTGGGATATGTGAGCATTAGATCTATAATAGATGTTGATGCAGGAACAATTGTAATAGACGCTCTTCATGATGGGGAAATAACTGGTTTTTGTTTTTCTGGTGGAAAAGATTATAGAAGTGAAAAATTTATCTCTAAAAGAGACATTGAATCTCTAACTGATTCTAATAACCATTATATTAATAGAACTATAGAAGAACTAGTGTCTCATTTGATAACTAAAAATAGATTTGTTCTAGGTAAGGATCTAAAAAATAAATATGGTGTTGAACCTAGGGCATATAAACCTAAGAATCAAGTTAATAAAGTTGAAAACTCCTATTACAGCCCGTACGCTTTCTTGAGTAGTTTGGAATTCAGTGGGATGGTTATTCCTCCCAGTAGAATTAAGGAGTTAATTAAATTTCTTGCTAGGGAAGGCATAAGTCCTCAAGAAGTTGATGGTCTTGGTATTGTCTATACAACTGAGCAGGCTAGTAAGATATTTGAGTTATGTAAACGAAGGGTTAATGAAAGCTTAAGTGAAATTAGATAATAGAAATTAAGTTTACTCTGGAATTATATACTTGTACAATGAACTTTTAATGCAATTTTCTGCTTTCTCCAGAACTTTTTTAGTGTTTGTAAAAGTTATTAGTTTCTTGGCTTCATTATAATCGCACCATTTAAAATCATCGTGTTCTTCACTCAACTTTACTTTTTCTGTTTTAGTTTCTGCTAGAAAATAAGTGGCTGTTTTATTTACAAGTTTCCCTTCTTTTTTGTAAAACCATTTTATGCTTTCGTTGAAATTTCTCATAAACTTCAAGTCTTTCAATCCTGTCTCTTCAAAAATTTCTCTTTTTGCAACATCTTCAGGCTTTTCATTGTTTTCAATTATGCCTCTGGGGAAATCCCAAATATCCTTGTAGTTTCCATGAGCCTTTTTGTAAATTAGCAGGTATAATACATCCGTTGTTTCTTTTCTGAATATGACTGCGCCGAAAGATTTTTCTTCCATAATTATTTGTTGCTGAATACGAATCGCTTGTTCTTGTCCATGTCAACAAACTGGTCTGATGCATCAATTAGTTTGCCGCTGCAGCTTCTGCCAAAAGCCATGACTTCAACTCTGCAACCTAAAGCTCTCTTGAGGTGCTCAACTAAAGGAAGATAGTCGCCGTCGCCAGAGATTAGTATGACAACATCAAGCTTTGGTGCTAGTTCTATGGCATCTATTGCTATCCCAACATCCCAGTCAGCCTTTTTGTTTCCCCCGTAGAATATTTGCAGGTCTTTAAGCTTTACTTCGAAACCTATGCCGTCGAGAGCTTTGTGAAAGTATTCTTCGTCTTTCTCTCCTGCCCTTACAGCATAAGCTATTGCCCTGACAAGCTTTCTTCCGTTTACAGCTTCTTTAAGAATTTCTTTGAAATTTACTTTTGAGCTGTAGAGGGCTCTTGCAGAATAATACATATTCTGAACATCAACGAAAACACCTACTCTTTGTTCTTTATTTACCACGTCATAAAATAATCTTTATCTTGTTTTTATACTTTTGGTTTTTTACATTCAGATTTTAGAAGTAAATAGTTCATGCCTAAATTTATCTTAAAGAAAATATTTAAAGACATAATAAATTCTTAGACCATGAAAAGATTTATTTGCTATGCTGTTCCGCTAATTTCAGTGATGGCATTAATATTTTATATGTCATCATTGTCTTACATTCCTGAAAGTGGAGTGTCTGATGTTTTTAGCATCAAACCTTTAATTTATCATTTTTCTGTTTTTCTTCTTCTGGCTTTTTTATCTAAAAGATGTTTTGCTGCTTATAATTTTAATAATCCTGCATTAACCGCATTTATCTTCGTATTGTTATATTCTCTGACAGACGAAATGCATCAGTATTTTGTTCCCAACAGGAATTTCGATATTTTTGATATTCTGATAGATAACTTAGGTTCTTTCATGATAGTTTTTTACTTATTTTATAAAACGAAAACTAGGAAAGCAGATATTAGGACAATCAAGGAGTAAACAATTTTGTTCCATTTGAAAACTTTAGCGCCGTCAAACTGCCATACAGGTATCATGTTGAATAATGCAAGCCAGCTGTTAACAAAAAAACCAATAAGAGGAATTGAATAGATTATTGGTAGGTTTATTATGCTGCTTATGCTTGATTTCAGGAGTTCTGATCCGTTTAGAAGAAGAATTATTGAAAGGAATAAAATGGATAATAGTATATTCATTAAGGGACCTGCAGCAGAAATCTTGCCGTTGTGTTCTTTATTGTAAGTCTTGGCTTGGATCATTACAGCGCCAGGAGCTGCAATAACAAAACCAAAAAAGCTCATTATGACAGATAGGAACAGCATTTCATCAAAACTCCTGAATTCTGCTTTATACTTGTAAATTCTGGCTACTATCTTGTGGCTCAGCTCATGCAGTAAGAAGCCAAGGCCTACTGCAATAGCAGATATTATGAATGCTTTGAAGAATAGAAATTTTAAGCCCCCCAATACTATTCCAAAAGCAATTGATATTGCGAACCATGCTTTCATTATGTCTGTAATTTCAGTGCTTGAAGTTGAGAATAAATATTTTAGTTTTTTATAGTTGTTCATTTTGTGTAAGAAGCAGATTTCTTGGCTTAAAAGGGTTTTTATTTTTTCTTGAATTTGTTGACATACTTGTGTGCTAAGTGTAATGGTAAGGGGAGTTTGCAACCTTGAACTACTAATTTTTTAACTATGTTTACGCTTGTCTCTATAGAAATGTTGTGGCCCGGGCTGATATAGATTGGGTTTGCAAATTCCTTAGTTTTTATGGCAATGCCTTTGACTTCATTATCAGAAATGATGCGGTCTTCATCCAGTCTGAAGAATTGTACTTCTTTTGATACGCCAATGCATGGCTTGTTCAATAATACTCCAACGTAGCTTGCTAAACCAACGCTGTTTTTGCTGACTGCTCCATTGCCTTTAACTAAAAGTATGTCAGGCTTGGCTTGTAAGCTTCTGTATGCTTCAATAATTGCAGGTCCTTCTCTGAATGCAGATAACTTTGGAGAATAGGGGATTGTTTCTTTGTTTTCTATGCTTTTAATCTCTATTTCTTTTAGTGTATTAATATCCATAACTACTGCAAAACACTTGCAAGTCTTTTCTCTGTATGCAATATCAAAAGCAACTAGTGTGTTTGCATTGGCAAAATTGTCTTTGAGAAATATACCTTTAATTATGTTTTTCTCTATGTCTTTTAGCTCTTTTAGGCTTAAATCGCTGTTCATATTTTTTCCCTATAAAGTGCTGTAATTTGTATGTGCGAAAGGCTTATAAAAATAGCGGGAATTGCTTAAAGTCAGTAGAGATAGCGGTATAGCTGATATCATAGCGAGCCTTTGGGCCTATTCGGATGGGACAGCTAGGAGTTTTTTCCATGGTTTTTTGGAATAACCTGAATGTCCGTCGAAGTAAAGACGAAATGTCCTACTGCGGAAGGCTCATAACCCGAAGGTCGTTGGAAGATCAATTCAAGCTTGAATGGTCTGACGAATTCAAATCCAACTCCCGCTATTCTCTGCCAATTTATAGTTGTATAAAAGAAAGTTCTTTAAAATAGAAAATTTACAGATAGTATTTGTAATATAATATGTAAAATAC
>CAYJAX010000022.1:0-8741 GCA_964368545.1 Candidatus Woesearchaeota archaeon
CAGATGGTAATCCAGCGCGCATCTTTGAAATGTTATTACTGGAGGAAATTATAAATTATACAACAAAAGAAATTATTGAAGAAATAAAAGAAGTTCTTGCAAGACCAAGAATAAAACTAAATTTGCTAGAACAGGAATTTATCATTAATAATTATAAGAGATTCTCAATAAAAATAGAAACAATGTCGAAATTTGATATAATAAAAGAAGACCCCGATGATAACAAATTCTTGGAATGTGCATTTGATGGTAAGGCAGTATATATAATATCTGGAGATGATCATTTGTTAAACTTAAAAGAATTCAAAGGAATAAAAATTTTAACCCCGGCGGAATTTGTTAGATTAATGCAGAAAAATGTATAACTTAATTTTTGAACCCAAAACTAATTGATATTCTATGCCTTACTTCAAATTATAAAATTTCTATTTTTCAATATTGTGACAATGATTTAACCTTTATCTTTTCTTCTTCTTTTCCATGGTTAATAATTCAATCTTGTTAGGATCCTTCTTTATTTCTCTCACTATGGATGCAGGGCCAACTATTGTCAGTCCTGACCTCTTGTTTAATATCATGTTGGCAAGATTTCTCTTCGCTTTCTCCCACAGCTCCATGTTCTTAGAATCATAAGCAACACTGGCAATCTCTATGCCTTTAAAAGATTTTGAGATTTCTCCCATGGTTTTCTTTATGAGTTCAGACTCTTCCATAGGATCAAGTCTTCCCTCAATCAATAATATCTTATCATCTTTCACTGCTTTTAGAATTCTCTTAAGCTTATCTCCCAATTCCAGATTCGCAAAGTCATGATGCGGTATGTATTGTAGTGTTAACATCTTGCCTCCTTTTTTTATTTGACTAATCTGAATAGCTCATCATAAAACTCCTCTATATTATGTCCCTTGTCTGCAGATATCCCTATAGTAATATACTGCGGGAATGCTGCTTCCACTCTCTTAACATCTGATCTCCTCAAGTCTGTCTTATTTGCAACAACCATCACAGGTATGTTTCTTGCAGCTAAATTCCCTATGATTGTTATATTAACCTGGCTGTAAGGGTTTTGTGTTGAGTCAAGAACAACTAAAACACAGTCCATACTGTCAAGCCATTTTATTGACTCTATTACTCCTTTAGTTGCCTCCTTAGCTCTGTCTTTAGCCTCTTTATTATTCATCTTAAACTTTAAAAAGTCTTCATAATCTATTTTCGTTGCAATTCCTGGAGTGTCTACCAGATTGAAAGTCAGCTCCTTGCCTTTGGATTTTACAGTGATTTTTTCCTTTACAATAATCTCTCTTGTCTCGTGGGGTATTGGAGAAACCTTGCTCATTTCCTCTCCCAACCAGTCCTTAGTTATTCTATTCGCTAAAGTGCTATTCCCAGAAACTAGACCATTGGACAGCAAGAAAGTATGGGTGTCATCAACAGTTATATCATACACATAATCATCATAATCTTTTATTTTAATTTCTTTTATTTCATCCAATCTGCAGTCAGAATTTTCCAAGAGCCCAAAAACAGAATTAAAGTTTATATCTTCAGTACTTGAATGAAATTTTCTTATAGACTGAATAATATTTCCATTACGATTCACATCAGTGTTTTTTATTTTATTAATTGCCAGGTTTTCTGAGAACGATAAATTAGGTGCAATTGAAACATATTCTCCTAAATTTAGTTCACATAATTTTACAAAGCTAGTTCCTTCATGAGATAACTTAATGATTGGATGTTCGGGAGTTCCTTTGATTGTTCTACCACATTTTGTAGTTATCTCGATTAAAAGTCCTTTATAATTTTGGGCATAAACAAAACTCAATTTTTTAGGAATTATCTTCAAAGTTTTCGTGTCAAGGCTTGGAACCATGATATTTAAATCGCTTGTATCTATATACGATTCTTCAAAACCATCAAACCTTGAAACTTTAGAAAAATGGCTTTTAGCCTCTCTTACTTCGTCAAATAATTGTTTGATATTTTTTATTTCTCCATTATGTAAAACAATTTCTGTGTCTGGTGTAAGGCACTTTCCAGCGTTAGGTGGCCCATATATTCCTAATTTTATGTTTTTCTTTTTTCCAAACAAGCCAGAAAACCACTTTTTTAAAAACTTTAATACCATCTTATTTTTAATCAGGATATGGCTATTTTTAAGTTTTATGGTTGTGCTAACTAAATTTTCTAAGTAGTAGAAGTCCAAAGGTAATAATGATGTGTTAAAAATAAGTCAAGAAAATTTATTTTTTCTATTTTAAATGAAACTCTACAACATCTCCTTCATCCAGCTTATGTGAAATACTTACGTTGCTTCTAGAATGCCTGACACTTCTGCCCCACACTCTTGCAAACTTAAATCTTTTAAGAAAATCTTTATGAACTAGTGAAGCCAAGTCCTCTACAGTGCCGCCATTGCTTAAAGCTACAGGAGGATAATCCTTGTTTTTTCCAGGCTGTTTAGTATACACATAAATTAAGCCAAGCATTCTCCAGATAGCATCCTTGAAATCATCAACCCAGCAAACAGGGTAATGGCACTTAAAATTTGTTAGTATCTTGTTAACAACAACAATGCATCTTGCTGCATTTTCATCTGCAGATTTTATTTTTTTTAATTTTATTGAAGCCTTGCTAAACTCATTTTCTATCTGCTTCAAATCCTGTTCGCAGTTTCTTTTTCCGTCCAAGACTATTGCTATAAGATCTGCACTTCTTATTATACCAAAATAAGTCGGGCCTTTCTCGCTTTCATAAAAACCGTCAAAAAAAGCAGGAAGCTCGACCAGTTGTAGTTTAATTCCGTTAAAATCAAGAATGCCTATTTCTGGAGATTTTGTAGTGTACTCATATTCTGCAATCAGCGGCTTCGCATTTGTGAATCTCTGAATAATTGTGCTCTTGCCAGAATTTGTTAAACCTGCTAAAACAATCTGTGCCGCACCTTCCTTCTTAATAGATAAACTAAAACCTCCTGCTTTTTTTGCTCTTTCTTTCTCCTGCTTTTCCTTTAATTTTGAAATTTTTGTTTTGATTTCTAGTCTTAGCTTTTCTGCCCCTTTATGACTAGGCGAAACAGACAATAAGTTTTCTAAAGCTTTTATTTTCTCTTGCGGCGTTTTAGCCTCGTTTAATTTTTTCTGAGCTTCTGCATATTCGTAACCAGCGTTGATTGGCATTTTTACACATTAATTTAAATACTGGTTTGGTTAATAAATTTTAGTATATGGAACATTATTTTACAAAGTCTCCTAAGTCAGAACTTAAGTTATTCAGGATAAAAGAAAGATTAAGAAATAAACATATAGAAGTTTACACAGCATCTGGCTTGTTCTCAAAAAATAAAGTTGACAAGGGAACAAAGCTGTTAATAAGCAAGTGCATAATAAAAGACAACTGGAAAGTTCTAGACCTAGGATGCGGTTACGGCATAATAGGGGTATCATTACTATTATCAAACAAAAAATTAGAAGTTGTGTTCTCAGACATAAACAAAAGGGCAATAGCAATAACAAAGAAAAATATTGAATTAAATAATTTAAAAGCAGAAGTCATACAAAGCAATTGTTTTGAAAACATAAAAGAAAACTTTGATACTATTTTATTAAATCCGCCGCAGACAGCAGGGAAAGATTTGTGTTTTAGGATGATTGAAGAAAGCAAGGAACATTTAACTATTGGTGGATTATTGCAGATAGTTGCTAGGCATAACAAGGGAGGAAAAGAATTAGCTAAAAAAATGCTAGAATTATTTAACAATGTTAAAGATACTGCCAAAAGCTCAGGTTACAGGATATATGTTTCTAGAAAAGACTAAAACGAAATACTTATTAATAATAATAGTTTAGTATTAATGCATGGAAGAGACACAAACATTACAAAGGATAAGCAAAGACATGACTATAGGGGATTTTGTTAAAGAGTTTCCATCCTTGGTAAATGTATTGCTAAATGAAGGGGTTCATTGTGTCGGATGCGGGGCATCTTACTGGGAGACTATAGAGCAAGGACTGATGGGTCACGGCAAGACAGAAGAAGAGATAGATGAAATAATAAGCAAATTAAATAGTTCCATTCCTAGAGAGATAGGAAATAAAGACATTGTTATAACTGATACTGCTGCGAGAAAACTTAAAGAAATAATTATAAAAGAGAACAAAGAAGGTTACGGTTTAAGGGTAGAAGTTATTTCTGGAGGATGTTCAGGATACAAGTATTCTTTTGAGCTTGACAATAAGGAAAAAGCCAATGATGAAGTTTTTGATATAGAAGGAGTTAAGTTTTTTGTAGACAAGGCAAGCTTATTGATGATAAAGGGTTCAAGAATAGACTATTTGGAAAGCCTGCAGGGTGCTGGTTTCAAAGTAAGCAATCCTAACTCAACTCATAGTTGCGGCTGCGGAGAATCTTTTAGCTAAAATTTTCTGTTTATAATTGGGTGAAATTACAAAAATATATTAATAAAATTCTTCAATTAGACTAAACGTTTTCTACTTCAGATCTGTTTCCCTGATCGTCATACGCATACAATTTTCCATCTTCCTCATCAGCAGTCTTCTTGTGAGAGCCATCACAAAATGGCTGGTTCTTAGACAATCCGCACCTGCATATCCATTTGCTCTCGTTCCCGACTTTTATCTCTAATGGGTGTTTCTCTTTGTGTACAACAACTCTTGCCATCTTATTCCAAAGCCTCCTTAAATCTTTTTTCTACAGCATTCCAGTTTATTGCCTTTATGAATGCGTCAATATAATCTGCTCTCTTTATTCCATAATCCACCATGTAAGCATGCTCGAAGACATCCATGACCAGAAGTATATTTACTCCAGCCAGATGACCTACATCATGCTCATTTATCCAGATGTGAAACAGCCTGTCTCCCTCTTTATCATAGCACATTAAAACCCAGCCTATTCCCCTCATAGAACCTACTGCCCTAAAAGCCTTCTCGCAGTCCTCTCCAGAACCAAAAGTCTCAACCATTTTTTTGTAAAGCTTAGAATTACTGCTTAGCTCTGTTTTCTCTTTTGACATATTACTGAAATATAGTTCATGCAGCCTCATTCCATTAAACTCCCATCCAAATCTCCTTTTCAGCTCTGCAAACTCAGGAGCGCCAGTCTTACCTTCCTTAACCATCGACATCATCAGCTCTATTAATTTATTAGTGTTAGTTACATAGCCTTGATACAAAGTGAAATGATTTTTTAGCAGTGTGTCTGAAAAGCCTGCTGTTCCCAAAATATGATCGAAATTTTTTGTTTCATACGCCATTTTATATTTTCCCAACTAAATCAAGTCCAGGCTTTAGTGTTTTCTTTCCAGGCTCCCAACTGACAGGACATACTTCCCCTTTGTGCTCTCTTACATATACTGCTGCCTGAAGTTTCCTCAATAATTCCTTAGTATTCCTGCCAAGACTGTTTTCATGCATTTCCAGAGCTTTAAGTACTCCGTCAGGATCTACTATAAAGCTTCCTCTTAATGACAAGCCTTCATCTTCAATGTAAGTTCCAAACATCCTGCATATCTTACCTGTCGGGTCTGCAATCATTGGGAACTTAACTTTCTTTATTGCTGGAGAGTGATCGTGCCATGCCTTATGCACGAATACAGTATCTGTACTGACGCTAAAAACTTCAGCATTGAGTTTATTGAATTCTTCATGTAATCCTGCTGCTTCTTCCAGTTCAGTAGGGCAGATAAATGTGAAGTCTGCAGGATAAAATATCATAACAACCCATTTCCCAAGGTAATCTGACAATCTTATTTTCTTTGTATCTTCATTATGGTACGCCTGCACTTCAAAATCAGGAATTTTTTCATTTATTTTTATCATGTACTTTCTCCCAATACGATTTAAGATTAATCTATCCGAACAAAGTCATTCAGATATACTAATGAATTTCAAGTTAAGTTTATATATTTTATAGCTTGCTCCATTCATCGAAATCTCTTTTTCTAATTTGTTCTTTAGCTTTATTGTAGGACTTCATAAACTCTGGATTAGACATTAATTCAATAGACTCAACTACAGAATCAAATTCATCTTTAATTTTTATTAGATCATCAACTGCTTGTTTATTAATAGTTATTGATTCCATAAAAATCATAAGAAACTAAAGTTTATATATCTTTTGTCTGTGAGCTAACGGATATATAATCTAAATATTTATCCGAAGTAGCTTAGTTCTTTTTTCTCTTGGCTTGTGCTTCTGGAAATTGCGTCCCTTCTCTTATCTATCATGTCTTTCAAATTTCTTTCAAATTTCTTTGCAGCTTCGATGAGAGGCTTGTAGTCAACGTTTAATTTCAAGTAAATATTAAGTGCTTCTACAACTTTTGCAGCTGCTTCTGAATCTGGAAGCTGGGAATGAGCTTCTGCGAATATGCAAGTAACAGGACTGTCTCTTGATTTAAGGAGTATTGCAGCAGTTGTCCCCATTATTATGCCTTCATTCAGTGGCGTAAGCTTCATCTTCGACTTATTGGAATAATAATACAAGTTTATCTCATTCTGGACATGGCTTGGTATTCCCTCAACAATTATCATCTCTTTTGCAGATAATGTGCGAGATACATCAAGAAGGGTTGATGCCAGCTCCCATTCATAGCCTGAAACTTCTGTCAGTGACTGCATGATTACAAGGTTGTATTTTTTGTTGTAATAAAACGTTATGGGGTTTACTATCTTTGACTTATGTATGGCTGTCAAAGGCATTATGTGCTCTGACTCTATGTATCCTATATCCTCAACGTCTAAATGATCTATCAAGAATTTTGTAGTTATCGTGCTTACAAGCCCCATGCTTGGGAAGCCGGATATTATTACAGGGTTTTTTGGTTTTTTGTTCAGAACAAACTTCATACATTAATTAGAAACCAAATAATTTATTAATGTAATGTAAACTCTTTATGGTAGTAAATTATATGAATGAGGTTTAGGTAAAGTCTGCAGAAAAATTTAGAAGCATATTCTTATTCACAGATTTTATAATCTTATATTTCCTTTCTGCCAGTCACCAATGATTCTTTTTGAAGCAAGCTCAAGATTTAGTTTCCCTCCTTTCATGAGCCAGTTGAATTTTTTAGCTATCTCCTCTAGAGTATTTTCAGGATTTTCTTTAATTTTTATTCCGTATAATCTTTCTAGCACTTCAGGTCTTACATGAGTCACATGCTTAATTATTTTCAAGGCTACAGCTTCGTAATCTTTTATCTTGTTTATGTCTTTTGCATTTATCATAACTTGAAAAGCTTCATCTTCCAGACTATAGTGTATTACTCCGGGAGTGTCTATTAAGTATACATCGTCACTGACTTTTATTTTCTGCATTCCTTTAGTAAAGCCGGCAACTGGACTAGTGGCTGCAGATTTCTTGTGCTTTAATGAGTTAATAATTGAAGATTTTCCAGTGTTTGGATAGCCAACAACACCTACTGTCAGAGGCTTTTTATCTGAAATATTTCTTATCATGTTTCTAAGCCTTGTTGTCCCGAGATTTTTCTTTGCAGAAACAAACACATAATTCTTAAAACCAAGTATTATATCGTCTACAAAAGTATCTATAAGGTCTGACTTGTTTATTGCATAAATTATTTTTTTGTTCATGCTTTTTATCCTATTATCCAATTCCTTGTTCCTTGTCTCTTCAATAAACCTGGCATCCAGAACTTCAATGATTACATCTGAATTCCTTATGACATTATCAACTATATTCCAGTAATTTTTAGCCATATTTAGAACAAATAAAATAAAAGTATATAAAAGTAGAGGCCTCTACACCTCTCTTCCACTAATTTAGATATTTAATGCCTTTATAAGTATTTGTTGGTAATTAACAATATTTTCATAATTAAATTTCCTGAAGATTAATTCAGAAAAGAAATATGAATAAGGTATAGTCTGAAAAGCTATCATGGGATATTGATTTTGTTAAATTCATAATGAACTTTTGTAAATAATATTTAAAATATTAAAATGAAAGGCTTTTAAAGCTTAACAAATAACTAATTATAACATGAAACTTGAAGCTCGCTTACCTCAAGATAGATTTATTGAAAATTTTCTTAGAAGAGTAATATTTTAGTCCTATTGCTGCCTTAACATTTGCTTTTGCAACTGAAGCGTACAGGAACTTCTTCGGCAATGAAAAATCCTTAGTTGGAAAAATAGAATCATCTGATTATTATGATAGAGAACTTCCGGGCATAAATGCTGGAGCCACTAATGATTTTGTTAATGTTAATGGTTCTAACTATTCTATAAGTGATTTCTATGTGCAGGATATGAAAGATGGAAGAGAAGTATTGCTGCATTACGACGGTGATGGAAAAGCAAGAATAATATCTTTTGATAGAAAATAATTGAGTTTTTATACAAGAATATAAATAATAATATTTTCGTAAATGAATTGTTTATCTTAAACTATTACTTTCTCATCCATGGAGTTTCCACGTCTTCAACTCTCCAGTTTGGGTTTATGTCAAGATTATTCACTTCTTTATTTTTTAAAACATTACAATTATGTTTATATTGCAATATCCCGGTTATTGCTATCTGTATCCCATTGTCCATGCTGTATTTTAAAGGGCATGCATAAGCTTTAGCATTTCTCTCCTTGCACATTATATTTAGCATTTCAACAAATCTCTGGTTTGCAGATACTCCGCCTATAAGCAGGGCTTCATTTTTACCTTTATGCGCCAAAGCTCTTAAGATCGGAAGAGCGTCGTATAT
>CAYJAX010000023.1:0-8741 GCA_964368545.1 Candidatus Woesearchaeota archaeon
TCAAAACCAATAGATATTTTAGTGACTTTGAAGAACTCAAGGACAGAACTTTAATAGGGTTAGATGGATATAGAGAAGTATTTGTTGGAAAAGGTAAAGTAATTTTATTTGTTAGAAATAGAGAAAATGTTGGAGAAGAGTGTTTTTTAATTCCAGAAGAAGTTTTAATGTAGATCGAGTTTTGAGTTTTTACTTGATTAATATGTTTTTTATTTATTCACCTGACGTTTACTTAACAGCTCACAGATCAGATAATTTATTATAACCTCGTATTTAAAGTTGTTTTTCAGATAAATTTACAAAAATTATATAAAGTGAAGTTATTGATAACAAAAAAATGGAAAATATAGAAGTTGAAATAAGAAGTTTCGTAACAAAAGATAAATATGATGAACTAATAAGCTTCTTCAAGAAAGAAGCTGAGTTTATTAAAGAAGACTATCAGGAAACATACTACTTCAATGCATCTGAGGACTTGAGAATACAAAAAAACAACTTTTTTTCAAAGATCTGGCTCAAGAAAGGCAAAATGCATGATGAAACAAGGGAAGAAATAGAACTGAAATTTTCAAAGGAAGATTTTGAAAAACTTGAAAGGCTTTTCTTGATTTTAGGATTTAGTATAAACATAAAATGGTTCAGGAACAGACAGGAGTTTAAATGGCAAGGACTAAATGTTTGTGTTGACTACACCAAAGGTTATGGGTATATACTTGAATTAGAAAAAATGTCAAATGAAGAAGATAAACATAATACAGTTAACTTGCTGAAGAAAAAATTTGAAGAACTTGGAATACCAATAACGCCAAAAGAAGAATTTGATTATAAATACAGCAATTACAAAGAGAATTGGAGAAAACTCGTAGAGGATTAAAGGACTGGTTTTTCAATGTCTAAAAATATTCTTTTACAAGATACTAAATAAATTATACTAGACTATTTTCAGAGATACTCCCAAAGGTTCAGCATAAACAGGATTTCCATCCTCAGCCACATTATTTGAAGGATTATCTGAACTATAAGGCTTCAGCTTGAGTTTCATAGATAATTCAGAACCAGATAGTGCTAATGGAGAAACATCAAAGAACATTCTTGCTACTCCAAATCCCTCTTGATTGTCATGTTCAGTTATGGGATTATTATTCTGGCCATAAACTCTTAATACAACAATATTGTAATCTGGAATATCCTCAGCAGAAGCAACTTTAGCAGATGCGCTAGTATCCTGTAGTGTTTCGCTGCCAGTAAAAGTCAATAGATTATTAGTATTATCGTAATCAACCTCAACAAGAAGCTCTCTAGGACTAACTGTTACATCTTCAATTATAAAATCAACAAAAGCACCATAGCCAGGCTTCAACTCACTTGATTTAACGTTTAGCTTGAATGCAGAATGGCATGCATCACCAACATCATTGTTATCCCTGTCAGTCTGCTGATTATTTAACATTTCAGGACAATTATCACAGGCATTGCCAACTAAATCAGCATCGCTATCAAGCTGTTCAGTGTTCGGTACATCAAGGCAGTTATCATTATTATTAGCCACACCATCGTTGTCATTATCTTCACTGTCTTCTACAAGCTTTGCTTTTTGTTCTATTTTATCAGGCTTGTTTCCGGTGAAAAGTTTTTTTATTTCTATAACTATTGAAAGCAGTGTTAGTTTTACCTTATTTTTTATTGTGGCTCCGTAATACTTAATTTCTCCATTGTCTATAGCTTCATTAAACTTAAGAAGAGGATCTTTTGCTCCTGCTATAGCAACAAAAACAGATTCCTTTGTGTACATATTAATTGTTGGCTTGTCAAGCTTTCCTTTTTCCACGCTTGAGACAATATTACCTTCCAGCACAACATTAAAAATAAATTCTCCGTTCTTTTCATCTGTTACATAAAAATTTATTTTCTGGTTGCTCAAAATAAGGCTTGCAGGAGAAGGGACTTCCAGCCCTATACCCTCCTTAGAAAATTTCTCAAAGTCGTCTTCAACTACTGCCAATGCCAAACTTACATTTAGTATGATTAGGAATAGTGAAAATAATATTATTTTTCTCATTAAGTAAATAAGTTACATACTCCTTATAATGTTTTTGGTTTTCCTGGCTTTGTGTGTACGAAAAATATTCCTTAAGGAAAGATTTTAGTTTATTAATCACAAATTAATACATTCACATTTAATGTTTCAATTTATTTAATAGCTGCTTTTAATTCTTTGCTACTAATTTCTATATTATGGCTGTCATGCAGATAGCTTCCAACAGCAAATAAGTTAGCACCATATTTCTTGCAAAGTTTAATATTATCAGGATTCATATGGCCGTCAACTTCAATGTCTTTTTTGAAATCCATTCGCAGCATCTTTATTTTTCCCAGTATTTCAGGAATGAATTGTGCGCCGTATCTTCCGGGATGTGCTGTCAGCAGGAGAATTCTGTCTAAGTATTTCAGGTAAGGCATAACAAACATAAGGGAAGTTTCAGGATTCAATGCAAAACCTATTTTTTTGTTTTTAGATCTTACAAATTTAATAAGCTCTAAAGGATTTTTTACTTTTTCATAATCTGCTATTATAACACTAAATTTTTTGTAATTTTTTTTTATGTAGTCTTCAGGGTTGTTTACCATTAAGTGTGCTTCGTAGCTGTATTCCTCCGGAAGCTTGATATTAAAAAAGTTAGACCTATTTTCTACAAATTTTCCATCCATCACATCTATCTGGAAATGCCTGAAATATTTTCCAAGCTTATTTAGGATTATATCAATTTCTTTCTGTCTTCTTGCTATTATTGTTGGGATTATTTTATATTTCATTTTTTGTTTTTATGGGCAAAATTTTCTAAGTTTTTTATTTCGTTGATTCTTCTATTGTATCTCTCTTTTCTTCCGAACTTGGTTTCTAAAAACTTCTTTGCTATTTTCTTGGATTTATCCAGGCTAGTATACCTGCCTTGTAAGCACAAGATATTTGCTTTGTCATCGTTCCTTGCTAAAAAAGCATCTCTTTCGTTCTCGCATAATGCGGCTCTTATGCCTTTTATTTTATTTGCACTAATGCAGATGCCCTGGCCAGAACCGCAAATTAATATTCCGATATAATTCTTGTTTTTAGAAACTGCCTTTGCAACTCTGGCAGCGTAAACTGGGTAGTCATCTTCAGGATCAAATTTAGTATTTCCCAAGTCTGTAAGAAAAAAATTCTTGTTTAGGTATTTCTTAAGCTTTTCTTTCAGTTTAAAACCTGCATGGTCTGCTCCCATATATAAATTAGTCTTACCCATATTTTATTAGAACTTATATTTCAATTCATAATAGTTACTCTCACCTCTATACATATTTGTTATTCTAAACTTTATAATATTTTTGTTTGCTGATAAAGTACGCTGCTGCATCTATGACTAGGACAAATAGTGCAACAAGAAACAAAAATGGAGCTTGATTGTAGACTTTCAAGGTGATCAAGCCTAAAAATGCATAAAGGTTAAACGGGATTCTTATTAAGCTTATTAGAAAATAATCTTTATGTTCTTGTATTCCAAATCTTAACCCATTTAAACCAATTTTAGCAAATATTATTAATAAAAATAATACAATAAATAACTGGCTGGATTTATTCAGGTTTAGTATACTTTCTATTAACTCCACAAAATAAAATAAAAATAAGAAAGTGATGTAAGAAATTATCGGGACAATAATCAGTAATAAATATTTATTTTTATATCTAGAATTATTTATTTTTCTGAAGAATAATGAGAATGTGAAGCCAACTAACAGCCATCCTATAAAATTGTTTGCAGGGACGCCGAAAAAACCTTCAGTCAGTGAATATTCATTCCAAAACCACAATTTGTGCCTGATTGCAACAGCGTCAACGCTTAAATCTATAAGCAGGACAAATATGGCATCAGAGAATGGCTTGAACTTTTCTTTTATCTTAAGGTTATCTGATATAAGCATGCCGCTTAATATTATTAAAGACCAGGACAATATAACAAAAAGCGGGGTATCCAAGATGAATAACAAGAATTCTGTGTTGTAATAATATCCTCCAACTTGTCCTTCTGAAAACATTATATTAAGATTCTCGAATATTGCAGCATAGATTACTGAAAGTAATACTATCCTAAGTTTATACTTATCATAAATTATCAACGGCAAGCACAAAGAAAATAAAATAAATATTGATATTTCTATGAATTTAATATATTCCATAAATCACTTCAGGTTTTTATAAGATTTAAATTTTTTCCTAAAACTTTTTCACAAAATAAAAAAGTATTTAAATAAACTAGTATATCTAATTTAATAGGAAAATAATTTAAGAAGATGCGTATAATATATTTGTATTGTAGTGAAGAGGTGGTGAGAGAAGCAGCAGGTCTGCAGGTTAAGGAGATGGCAGTATGCACTGCAGATAAATATATAATTGACAGGCTTAAATCAAATAATCATCAAGTAGAGTTACTGGAATATTCTGAAAATTTCTATGAAGAAATAAAAAAAATTGATGCAGACTTAATATTCAATGCTGCTGACGCTTTTGATGGTCTGGATTTTCACGGGAAACTGCTTGAAAATATGGAAAGGACAGGGATTCCATTCACCGGGTGCAATAAGGAAGTTACTTTATTGTTTACAGACAAGGTAAAAGCCAAAGAATTTTTCAAGAAATGCGGCGCAAAGACTTCAGAATATCAAGTTATTTTATCTTCTGACTGCAAGCTGGCTGAAAATCTTTCTTATCCCATGATAATAAAGCCGAGTGATTCAGATGCTTCTGAAGGAATAGATGAGGACTCTGTAATTTACGATGAGGATTCTTTTAAGAAAAAGGTTTCAGAGGTCATTTCAAGGTTCAAAGGAATATTTGCTGAGGGATACATTGAAGGGAGAGAGTTCTGCGTGCCTGTTATATTCAATAAAGGCGAGATCGAGACATTTCCAATATTAGAAATAGACTTTACAGAGCACTTCGAGAACAAGCCGAAGATATTGTCATTCAAGGCGAAATGGAACAAGAACACAAATGCATTCAAGAACACTTACTCTGTGATAAAGCAACTGGAAACTGATGTTGAAGCAAAGATAAAAAACACAGCAATTAAGGTCTTTTCAAGTTTAGATAGCTCTGGATATGCAACCATGGACTTAAGATTTAAGGATGGAGAAGCTTATGTCCTTGAAGTAAACCCGAATCCTTATCTTGCAGTTGAGTGCGACTTTATTAAATCAGCAAAGCAGGCAGGGCTTACATCAAACGAATTCATAGAAAAAATAATTTCATTAAATAAGTTTGAGACAGTCAAACCAATTATATCTAAAGAGTAAACATTATGCATCTATAATATTTCTATATATTTAGAAGTTTTGAGAATGCTTCTGCAGTAAGTTTCGCATCTTCAAGTGCATTGTGAAAGATATTTTTTCTTTTTTCAAGTTTTAAATAGTCAAGTATAAAATCCAAGCTCATGCTGCTGTGGTTATATTTCATAGGCAAAATTATTTTATTCTTCAGCATGTAAAAGTACATAGCTGAGTGCAGGTCTACAACTCTGATTCCGAATATCCATTCAATCTTAAATATCTTGGAGTGATCATATAAGAACCAAAAGTCAAAATGAACATTGTGCCCGGCAAGTGTTCTATCTTCTATTTTTCTGGACCATTCTATAAAATTTATCAGTAGCTGTTCGCAGGATATATCCGCATTATTTATTTTCTCCATTGAAAAGCCGTTTATTTTCAGCGCTTCATCTTCAACTTTTGCTCCATCTCTCAGCCTGCATTCTCCATAAAAGCAGTTTTCCTTGTTGCCGAATTCTATGGCCCCTATGCTCAGTATAGAGTTTTCTTTAGGGCTTACTCCGCTAGTTTCTACATCTACGACTATCATTTATTGATTTTGCAGGACAAGCTCATATAAATATTTTACTTGAAAACTTCTCCAGTCTCCTCGCTCCAGAATAACAAGTCAAGCTCTTCAAGTGATATTCCAATTTCTTGAGAGAATTTCTTCATTTTTTCCTCTATTTCCAGATATTGTTTCTTACTTAATGAAATAGGCAGTTCGCTGATAACTCCATGCCTGTGCAGGTTCTTCAGTATGTGCCTGTCAAGTATCGTTAAGTCGTCGTAGATTCCTATATTTCGTAGAAAATGTGCACTCTCTTTAAGTCCATAGCCTTTAACATTATCTGCTAGCCACTCTCTCAGTTCTGTTGAATTTTTGTTTTTTGGAAGTTTTTCTTTGATTTTTATTTTCCCGTTCTCATCACTGAAGAATTCTCTCGCCTCAACTATGTATCTTGCTTTATTATTGTTGAATCTTACGCCTATCAGGTAATCTTTTATTTCGCTTTCTGATCCATTGTATAATAATCCTGTTTTGACCAAGTTCTGTATTGCAGCATCGCATATCCTGGCTTTGGATTGTGGAGTTAGCAAGCAAAAACATAACTCTGCAAAAATTCTTTTGTCGTCCTCATTTATTACAGACTTGAAATATTCCAGCCTGTTTCTTATCATTTCTTTTCTTTCGCTGTAGCTCTTCTGCAGACTCTCAATCATGCAGGTTTTGGTTGTACAATACTTTTTATATTTTGTTGTTATTGATGACTTTACTTTAAATTTAATTTTTTAGAAAACTTTATATAACAATACCCTACTTATTTTATATATATGAAGAAGGAGCATATAATTTTAGGGATCTCTGTTTTCTTGGCTTTATTATTTGTATCAACTATCGGAAATATGTACACTGGTTATACAATACTGCAGAAAGATATTACTCTTAAGGATTATCCATATCCATTCATAAAAAATAATAATTATAACAACTTGTATATTGTTCTTCCTGACAGCTACACTATTGATGAGTATGATTCTGCTTTAGTTATAGCTAAAAGTATACAATTTGCAAGACCTTTACTCCCGAAAATAGTAAGGGAATCTGATCTGCCGGATAGAGGAGAATATAATTTAATACTGATAGGCGATCCCTGCACTAACAGTCTGATTGCTGATTATCTTTTGACCAATGATTGCAACCTTAATTTATACAGGGATCAAGGTTTGTTGGAGTTGGTTAATAATGATAAGACTTCTGTGCTAGTTGTTTCAGGCTATGATCTGAGTGCTATTAAGAAATCAGCCATGTTATTATCAAAGTATACCACCTATCCTATCAGAAATAATCGTGTTGTTGTGTCAGGCAATCCAAATGTTCCACTAGGCATGGTCATGAGCAGTTAAGATTTCTAGAATATTAAGAATAAATTTTCAAACAATAGTTATGTTAGACTATAGGCTAAGTTTAGGCTTATTCTGTTTTCAGACCTGATTTCTTTATAGACTTTTGTTAGTTCTATGCTTCTTCTCTTTATTTCTTGCGTTTGCAATTGTTTTAGTCTGCTTGCTTTTGTTCCGCTCCTTGATGCAAATTTGCTTAGGTTTATGACTTCAAATTTTAGTCTTTTTACTAAATTTATAGTCTGCAGGAAGTCTTCTTCTTTTTCAGTTGGGTAGCCGACTATTATATCAGTGCTTATTGTAATATCCGGTATAATTTCTCTGAATTTATTTACTATTTCTTCAAATTCCTCTATGCTGTAGTTCCGTCTCATGTCTCTAAGAACTCTGTTGCTTCCGCTCTGCACAGGCAAATGCAAGAATTTCATAATCTTTTTATCCTTGTAAACTTCTATCAGGTCATAAAAGTATTTTCTTATGTGCTCAGGATTTCCCATCCCAACTCTGATAATAAAGTCGCCTTCAATACCAACTACATCTTTGAGCAATTCTGCCAGATTATATCCAAGGTCAAGTCCATAGCAGCCATTGTCAGTGCTTGTGAGGTTTATTCTTTTGTATCCTAAATCAACATATTTTCTTACTTCGCTGACTATTTTTTCTTTCGGGTATGAAACTAAATTGCCCTTAGCGATCTTTGTCGAGCAGAAACTGCACGCAGATAAGCACCCATGCGCGATCTGTACAGATACAATTCTTTTATCAGGATTAATTTTTGGAAGACCAAGTTTAGTGTCGTTTGTCTTGCTTATTAGAACAACCTGCTCGTCATTTAACACAGCATCTACAGCTTCTGATATCTTACTTATGTTCTGGCTGCTTAATAATGCAACTCCACACTTAACGAACTTATTTAATCTGTCCATCTCAGCAACTGGCATGCATCCGGTTATTATGAGCTTTTTTCCTTGATAGTTATTAATTACATCTTCTATCTGGCTGAATATCTTATTTACAGTTACATACTTTACAGCGCAGGAATTTATCACAACAACATCGCTTTCATTAACATCACTGACTATTGTGTGGCCTTTATCGCTAAGTATTCCGGCCATTATTGCCCCGTCATCATAATTAGCAGTGCATCCATAATTTTCCAGGTATATGCTTGCCATTTTTTTAATTATCAGATAGGAATATTTAAAGCTACTCAATCGATTTTAGTTTATTGGCTCTAACATATTTTCTTAATGTCTCGATGAGCTTGGTTATTGTGAGTTTCATAATACTAAGATAATTCTTATTCGGGAAAAATTTATAGGTGCAGTACATTCAATAATAATATAAATTATAAAGACATACTACAAATATGCCATTTAAACTGTCACCAAGCTCAATAAAACTTTTTGTAGAGTGTACAAGATGCTTTTGGTTAACACAGCATAAAGTATGGATAAGACCAAGTGGAGCATTCCCAAGCCTGCCCGCTGGAT